>CAZACO010000753.1:0-2503 GCA_964483185.1 uncultured Desulfobacteraceae bacterium | reverse complement strand
TATCGAGAAAACCTATGAAGAAGAGCAACGAACATTTCCTTACCAGATTTTTAGAACCCGAAAGCGTCGCCATTGTAGGCGCGTCCAATAATGTCGCGGCGATCAATTACTACCTGGTCGCCAATCTGGTCAATCTCGGCTTCAGGGGAAAGATATTTCCTGTCAACCCGAAGGAAAAGGAGATCATGGGTCTTCGGGCCTATTCCAGCGTGAAGGATATCGACGAACCGGTGGATCTTGCGGTGATCGGGGTTTCACATGCCTTGGCCCCGAGGATACTCAGAGAATGCGCTGATAAAGAAATCAAGCGGGTGACCATTATTGCCGGCGGCTTTTCCGAGGCAGGGGAAAATGGGAAAAAGGCCCAGGAAGAGATGCGGCAAATTATCAGGGATAATGGAATCCGGGCCATCGGCCCCAATGCCCTGAGCCCCATCAATGTGCCAGCCAATTTCTGCATCAGCTTTCACCCTATAAGCGCCATCAAACAGGGCGGTCTTTCTCTCATCTTTCAGTCCGGGCTATATGAACCCAGGTTTACCTGGCTCCTGACGGATTTTAATTATCATTTCAACAAACTCATCGATCTCGGCAACAAAATGGATATCAACGAGGTGGATGCCCTGAGCTACCTGGTACAGGACCCGCAGACCCATGTGATCGGCATTCACCTTGAGAGCATCGCCGGGGACGGGAGGGAGTTCCTGCGTCTCATCCGCGAAGCCACAGCCCGGAAGAAACGGGTCGTGATTCTGAAATCGGGCCGGACCCAGGCCGGCGCAAAGGCCGCTCTCTCTCACACGGGCGCAATGGTCCGGGGCAGCGATCGGGTATTTGACAGCGCCATAAAGCAGGCCGGGGCCTTCCGTGCCTACACCCTTGAGTCGTTTTTCGATCTGACCCGTGCCCTGGAACGGTTCGGCCCCGTATCCCTGAAAGGGAACCGCATATTCCTTGCCGCATTCCCCGGGGGTGAAGCTGTCATCACAACCGATCTCTGTGAGGAAGAAGGTCTCAAATTGGCCGAGATTGATGGCGCAACCATCGACAAACTACGGTCGGTGTTTCCCCCGTGGGATATCCCGCCCAATCCCTGGGACCTCGGTCTTACGGTCCAATTTAATAATCCGAATGTGTTGTACCGGGTCATTATCGAGGCCATGATCAACGATCCCAACGTGGATGCATTGGCGATTCAGCTCCACCCGATGGCGTTTCTTTTTCCCAAAGAAATCTCAGAGCTATTTGCCAGTTCCACGGCCACCCAGAAACCGATCGTTTTATGGCTTGCCGGCATGGAATCCGGAAGGCATGAAGTCCTGCGACTGTTGGAAGAAAAGCGTGTCCCGGTTTTCTCGTCACCCGAAAAGGCCATTCGTGCCCTGTCGGCCCTTCATCGCTTGAGCAGCCCGGCCTGAAACCCTTTCCCTGGCTGAAGCATTTGAATCAGATGATCGGCACATATTTCAAAAATACCGGCTTGTCTTTTCCCCTTCCCCGAGTTTCCCCCGCAGGAACAGGAGGGTCTGGTTCCTGTCCTCTATATTGAGGGCCTGCTCCAGGCCGCCTGCATCCATGTTCATGTTGATCGCCTCCTTGGTCAGCCGGAGGCCCATCGGATTCTTGCTGTTCAGGGTGCGGGCCAATCCAAGGGCCGTCTCCATGAGTTGGTCGGGCCCTACCAGCCGGCTGACAAGGCCTAAAGAGAAGGCCTCATCTGCGGAGATAAAATTACCGGTGAGCATAAATTCGTATGCCCTCCCCGCCCCGATGAGACGGGGCAGAAAATAGCTGCACGCCATATCGGCCCCGCCGAGACCGATATTGATAAAAGCAGCGGAAAAACGGGCATCCGTGCTGATCACCCTGAGATCAGATGCGAGGGCAAAGCTGAAACCGAGGCCCACGGCCGCGCCATGGACAGCACAGACGATCGGTTGAGGGGCCTGACGCATGGCCAGGTTGATCCGTGCCAGACGGGCCTGAAACCTGTAGAACTTATCCGTATCCATCGCAGGCATCATCTTCATGAGCGCCTTCATATCCAGTCCGGCACAGAAATTTTTATTCCCGTTCCCCCTCAAGATAATGACGTGGGTGTCAAGGTCATAGAGCCGATCTCTCCAGAAGTCCTCCAACTCTTCCACCATTTGTCGGTTGACTGAATTATACCTTCGGGGGCGGTTGAGAGATAACACCCCGATGCCATCTTCGACTGTTTCGTATTCTATGGTTTCGTAATTCATGCGTTCTTAACAGCTCCTTTCAGGCTTGCAGCCCACAAAGAGACGGCATATCCCTAAGGTCAAAGCGTACGCCCGGACGTCCACCCATCCTGCATCTTGCATCATCCTCGCAAAGCCCTCAACCGAGGGAAAATCCATTACCGAATCACCGAGATAATGATAGGCTTCAGGGTTTGGAGAAAAGAGGCCGGCCACGAGAGGGAGAAGCCTGTTCAGGTAGACATCATAAAACCGTCTAAAGTATCCGCTCTGAGGGA
>CAZACO010000752.1:0-2508 GCA_964483185.1 uncultured Desulfobacteraceae bacterium | reverse complement strand
ACGAGGTTGGTGTCCACGAACAGGGTCTCCGGCGGCTGCACGACCCGATAGCGTCCGTCGTCCCATACGAGGAGGAGCCTGTCATACGAAGAACACTGGAGCAGGAGCCGACCTTCCTTTACGGTGTGTCCCAGGTATCCTTTCAATTCGTCGTAGTGGATCTCGAGCTCTTTGGCGGTCAGCTCTTTGATTTCGATGCTGTCGAAGACCGTGACCCGGGTGCGGCGCGGGTGGTTCTCACCGTGTGCCCTGAGGAGCCCTTTCAAGTAGCCGACCGCGTGGCCGCGCAGATCTCCCAGTTGTTTCTCGACCTTTTGGAGTTCGGCCCGGAGGCCGTCGATCTCCTTTCGGCTCCTGTCCAGATCGAACCGGGAGATGCGGCGGATGCGGATGCCGAGGAGCATCTCGATGTCCTGCCGGGTGATGGGCCGCTCGAGCCGGTCGACAAAAGGCTGAAGGCCCTCCATGGCCGCTGTCTGCACCTCGGGGTAGGTCGTGCAGTCCTCGATGTTCTTGTAGACGCGGTTTTCAACGAAGATCTGCACGAGCGTTTTCGAGTGAATGTCCTCGAGGAGACGGCGCCTGGAAAGGGTGAGTTCCTGCTTCAGGATCTTCAGGAGCTGGCTCGTGTTCTCCTTGAGGATCTCCTCCACATCCATGCCCACGGGGCGTCCCTTGTGGATGACGGTCGCATAGCACGTCACGGCACTCTCGCAGCCCGTAAAGGCGTACAGCGCCTTGATCGCCTTTGCCGGCTTCGCGTCCGGCGTGAGGGTGAGCTCGATGTTCACCTTCTCGGCCGTGAAATCGTCGATTGCCTTCACCGGGACCTTCTTCTTCCGTATGGCGTCCTCGATCGATGCGATGAGTGATTCCGTGGTGGCACCGCACGGGAGTTCCGTGAGGGCGAGCTTGTCCGGCCCCTTCTGCTCGATGCACGCTCTTACCCGGCAGCGTCCGTTCCCCTTGTTGTACTCCGAGACGTCCAAGAGCCCCCCCTGGGGAAAGTCGGGCAGGAGAGAGACGGGTTTCTTCTGCAGGATGGAGACCTGGGCTTCGAGCAGTTCGCGCAGGTTGTGGGGGAGGATACGCGTGGACAGGCCGACGGCGATGCCGTCCGCGCCCAGCATGAGCAGAAGAGGCAGCTTCGCGGGAAGGGTGACCGGTTCCTGATTCCGCCCGTCGTAGCTCGGGACGAATTTGGTCAGGTCCTTGTTGAAGATCTCCTTCCTGGCCAGCTCCGTGAGCCTGCATTCGATGTATCGGGGTGCTGCGGCACGGTCTCCGGTCAGGATATTCCCGAAGTTTCCCTGCCCCTCGATTAAGGCGCCTTTGTTCGTCAGGGTGGTGAGTGCATCGGTGATCGAAGCGTCGCCATGGGGGTGGTACTGCATGCAGTGGCCCACCACATTGGCCACCTTGATGAACCGGCCGTCATCCTTCTCCCAGAGGGAGTGGAGAATGCGTCGCTGGACCGGCTTGAGACCGTCTTCCAGGTTCGGGATGGCCCGCTCGCAGATCACGTAGGAGGCGTACTCCAGAAAGTTCTTCTCCATCAGGTTTCGGAGGGGATCGTTTCCGTCGGGCGGGGTCGATCTGTCGTTCCCCCCGGACCCGTCTTCGAGGAGGGTCTCATCCAGTTCCGTCGGATCGGTGCTTTCAACCGCGGGCTTGGCTTCGAAATCGAACTCGAGCTGCTTGGTCATGGGTTCGTTTCCACGATCAGGTTCTCCATGATGTAATTGCGGCGCTCCTGGGTGTTCCTTCCCATGTAGAAGGTGAGGATTTCCGGGACGGACCCGTTCCCGTTGGTGACCACCGGCGTGAGGCGCATGTCCTTGCCGATGAATCTCTTCAACTCGTGGGGTGAGATTTCGCCGAGGCCCTTGAACCGCGTGACCTCCGCGCCCCGGGTGAGCCGCTTCAAAGCCGCATCGCGCTCCGCTTCCGAGTAGCAGTAGATCGTCTCGGTCTTGTTCCGAACGCGGAAGAGGGGGGTCTCCAGGATGTGCAGGTGGCCGTCATGGACGAGAGGCTCGAAGAAACGCAGGAAGAGAGTGATCAGAAGGTTTCGGATGTGCATGCCGTCCACGTCGGCATCGGTGGCCAGCACCACGTGCTGGTAGCGCAGACCCTCGATCGAGTCCTCGATGTTCAGGCTCCGCATCAGGTTGTAGATTTCGTCGTTCTTGTACAGGGCGTCTCTCTTGAGATCACAGACGTTCAGCGGCTTTCCCTTCAAGGTGAAGATCGCCTGGGTGTTCACGTCCCGGCAGCTGACGAACGAGCCTCCCGCGGACTGGCCCTCTGTGATGAAAATCGTGGACTGGGTGCCTTTCCCCTTCTTCCGGTTCAGGTGGGTCTTGCAGTCCTTGAGCTGGGGGATCCGGATGGAAACCGCCTTGGCCCGTTGACGGGCCATCTTCTTCACGGACTGAAGTTCTCTGCGGAGTTTCTCCGTTTCCTCGATCTTCAGGAGAAGCTTCTCCACCTTCTTGGGATTCCGGT
>CAZACO010000751.1:0-2551 GCA_964483185.1 uncultured Desulfobacteraceae bacterium | reverse complement strand
CCGCCTTGGGCGTGGTCATCTTGAGGACCCAGATATGGTCGGGGGTCAGGGTGCCCAGGGCGCTGACGGCCATCTTCAGGGACATCTTGTGGTTTTTCCGCGCCTGGAAATCGATGACGAACACGTCGTCCTTGACCGCGGTGATTTTTCCCACGCCCCAGCTGCGGTGGTTGACGTAATTGCCCACCTCAAAGGAGATGTGTTTTTCAAAATCGGCGATCGCCTCGTGCACGTTGCGCCAGCTCATTCCCAGGTTGGAAAGCCGGATGTACTCGTCCACCTGGGCGTTGTCCTTGTACTTTTCCTTGTAGCAGGCGATCAACTCCTTGCGGGCCTTGGAGTCCTTGGGATTATACTGGAGGATGCGTTTGGAGATTTCCAGTGCGTTCTTCCAATCGCCCTTGTCCTTGTACACGGGGTAGAGGAGTTCGAGCAGGGAGAGGGCCCGCTCGGCGTTGAACATCTTCTCGATTTTTTTCTCAACGCTGAAGAAGAAGTCCAGGTCGTCGGGCGCGGTCTCAAGCAGCTTGGCCCAGATGTCCTTGACGTTGGCGAAGAGCTTCTTGTTGATATACCGGTGCAGGGCGCGTTTATAGTAGTCGACCGCTCCCTCAATGTCGGCTTCCGCCTCCTTTTTTTCCGCGAGCAGGCGGACGATCTCGGCCTCGTCGTAGTCGACCTTGATGAGCCGTTCCCAGATGCGGTACTTGTTCTCCTCCTCATTTTTGTGCACGTAACACTCGGCCAGGGTGCGCAGGGCGAATTTGTTCTCGCCGAAACCCAGGATCCGGTTGCACAGGTATTCGACAATGTTCCACTTGTGGTTGTCGGTGAAGATGGTGATGAGCATGATGAGCTGCGAGTCGTCGACGATGTGCTTGGTGAGGCTGATGACCCCGGCGATGTAGAGGGCGATGATGGAGTTCTTGGTGTGCTGCAGGTGCTCGTCGCACAGGTCGCTCACCTGGTCCCGGACGCCGGCTTCGTTCGCCTGCTGGATGAAGGTGTCCAGCTGGGTAAAATTGGTGACGGTATAGTTGTTAAGCGTCGCCCTGGTCCATTTTTCTTCATTGAGCATTTCGCTTATCGATTTCAGCAATTGTTCGGACATAATCGTGGTTTTCCTCTCCTCAGTATCCGTTAATGGATGTAGCGTTCGTAGATTTCGGGATCAAGTTGTTTGATCTTCATGAGTACGGCCTCCAGGTCCTCCCGGGGGGCCTTGATGCCGGCGTAATGGTCCGCCAGCCAGAAATACCTGTTCAGGAGCAGGGCCCGGGTGCGGTCGGCCGGTTGATCGCTCCAGGTCTGTTCCAGCTCCCGGATCGATTGGGTCAGCCGTCCGATTTCCACCGGTTTCAACTCCCGGCGGACGTTGAACAAGCCTTCGGCCGTGGCCAGCACCGGGATCCAGTACGTGATGTCCTCCGCCGGTACGCCTGATGAGGCGAGCCGGTCCGCGATTTCCCGGATGAAGGACGCCTCGCAGTCCCCCAGGTCCACCGCCCCCGGATCCAGGAAAAAGGCCTCCCGGAAAAGCAGTTTGGCGGCCCTGGTTTCGTCGATCAGGGCGTAGCAGTCGGCGAGAGCGGCCGTGATCCGGGCGTCTTCCATGGCCCGGCCGCGGGCCATCTCGTAGCTCTTGATGGCGAGATCGTATTCGCCCAGGCCCTTGCGTAGTTTCGCCATGCGGGAGAGCACGACCGTATCGGCGATGCCGGAGATATTGTACAGTTCCAGGTACCCGGACAGGGCCTTGTTGTAGACATATTCCTTGAGCGCGTACCGGAAACTCTCGGGCAACGTCAGCACCGCGGGATTAAGGGCGAATTCGTCCCAGCGGGAGGTTAAAAATTCACTGGCGGGGTAACGGTCAAGTGAGGCGCTGGCGTCCATGGTTCCTTTCCAAAATAAAGCGCTTTGATACAGCGGATCTTCATCCAGCGCCGCGGATTTTTCCCGGCCGGGGGCGTCCGCGACCAGATGCATGGCTTCTTCAAACCGGCCGTTCTTGACAAGCTGGCAGAGATCCTTGAGTGGGAGGGCGTTTTTCCTGTTCCTCATATCGCGTTTCTGCGCACCATGTACTGGGATCCATCGCCATCCCCGTTATCCCGGGACAAGAAAGAATGCCGATTTTTTACGTCCGTTTCCCGTGCGCCGGGAACCGCCGCCCGGGCCGGAGAGTCGCGCGTCTTCCGTTGCGACCCTTCTCTATAATGTATCCGGGTCGCAGGATTTTATTATATCAGATGGCCGTTTTTAGTCAATTGTATGCCGCCTAAAACTGGCGGCGGGCGGTAACCATCGGCCGAACGCATTGAAAAACCGCCCGTTGCCTGCCTCATATAGTGAAAGCGCCCCATTGAAGCGACAAGCGGGGTGGTCGGTGGGGGATATACCCGTAGGAGGAGCTGGATTCGTGTGGAACAGCGGTCATACCGGCGGTGGCGCATATCGTCGAAAACACGGAGGCGGCGACCGATGCAATGGCGCTTACGTCCGCGGGCGCGTTGTTGCGTACGTCTATTCTTCCTGTTAAGATAACCCA
>CAZACO010000750.1:0-2552 GCA_964483185.1 uncultured Desulfobacteraceae bacterium | reverse complement strand
CCAACGTTGCAAAAGACGAGGATGCCGCAGATATTAGGCGTCGAGGGTGAAGCTGCCCCGCCCGGCGGGGCCGTCGAACCCTCGACAACGCAGTAGATACAGGTTGAGCTTGCGAAATCCCGCCGACGCGGGATATCCTCGGCTTTCCCGAAGGGTAAATAAAATGGCTTTTTTTTCCTGCTTTCAAGATACCACCTGCAGTGGATTTGAGAAAAGCATCAAGAATGAAAAAATGGGCTATACTTGTAGCCGTTAAACCTATTTCGCCATTTTATTTATGCAACTAAGGGATAAATGCGTGTCAAAGGCATCCGTCCTTTAAGGTTGGGCCGATCTAGTAATATATCATTACGCGTCCCGTATCACCCCGTTAACTTTTGAGCCAGTTCCGTGCTTCTTGTTCAGTGCGAAACACATTTTCTTCTACAAAGTCATCATTCCGGTAAACCTCGTGAATCCGTGATAATCCAAAAGCGAGGTCCATTGGTGCAACGATTGCTGCCTTTGAAGGCGTCAAGAATTTTGTCTTCGCGTATTTCGCCATTTGCTCCAACTCAGTGGCGCTCACATCTATGCCACAACTGAGATCCCAAAGCCTCAGTGGGCCAAGAGATGCTTTCGAAACATCATCAATTGCATTGCAAATGTCCTCAAAACCCGGTTTTTGGCGAAATCGGACAATTGTAATACCATCTGTAGTCTCAATGGAGTAACTCTTATTCATTTGAAAATACCCCTGTTTGTTGAGCACGAAGCAGTTCAGCCCGTCATCGGCGTGAACGTATGGGATCGAAGCCCCCTGTGTGCCTGCCCTTCAGCGGTTGACCTCTGTTCAGTTGATTGTCACCTCTCTTTAACATCTGTCAGACGCCTCCTGGATAGAAAGCATGCTCACGCCTTCTTTTTTCTCTCTTTGGTCAGCCTATCCCTTATCTCAGCGGCGTCCGCAACAATCTGACCCAGTTCAGCGGACATCTTAACAAATTCATTGCAGTCTGTAAGCTTACCATCCACGCTTGGCTCGGCATACTTCAAAAGCCCGGCAGACGAAAAACCGGTAAGAAACGAAAACCAGCGCCGGGGCTCATACGATATACATCTCTTCGGCAGCTCGCAATAGATCATCCCGAAAATCGGGATGGGCCAGCTCGATAATGGCAAGGGCGCGCTCGCGCGTTGACTTCCCCTTCAGATTGGCGACTCCGAATTCGGTCACCAAAAAATGGGTATCATTACGCGGCGTAGTGATCATAGCGCCCTCTTCTAACCGGGGAACGATACGTGAAACCTTTCCCTCCCTGGCCGTGGCATGAAATGCCAATATGGACTTGCCCCCTCTGGAATCAAATGCGCCGCGTACAAAGTCAAGCTGACCCCCTGTGCCGCTGAATTGGTGTCCTTCCATAAACTCTGCATTGGCCTGACCAGAAAGATCCACTTCCAGGACCGAATTGATGGAAATCATACGATCGTTCCGCGCTATGACCGCAGGGTGATTGGTGTAGGAAACCGGATAGCTTTCCATAGAGGGGTTGTCATGAATAAACTCGATCATCTCTTTGTCACCAAAGGCCATGGTAAAGATATGTTTTCTGGGATGAAGGGTCTTCTTATTCCCGTTTACGACACCCTTTTTGATTAGATCAGACATCCCGGGGCAGAAGACCTCTGTGTGTATACCAAGGTCTTTGTGGTTGTCCATGAAAGCCGTCACGGCGTTTGGGAGATCCCCGAATCCTAACTGGATCGTGGCCTCGTCAGGTATCATTCCGGCAACAGTCTTACCGATAACCTTATCCGCCGGACCTGGAACGGCTTGGGGCAGATCTATCAGCGGTACATGGTTCTCCACCACCGCGTCAACCTCTGAAATGTGTATCAGAGAGTCTCCATAGACTCGCGGCATGTTCTCGTTGACTTCCACGAACAATTTCTCGGCACATCTGGCCGCGGTGGAGGTAAAATCATTGGCCACGCCAAAGGTAAAAAAACCCGACCTGTCCATAGGCGAAACCGTGGTCGCAGCCACATCCACTCTCATGAACTCTGAAATCAGCCTCGGCATCTGGTGAAAGTGGCTGGGAAGGTAATCATTGAGGCCCACGTGAACCAACCCCCGGTCTCCTTCACCGACAAACTGCGTGCATCGCTCCACGCAATCCGCTAAATCAGGGGCAAGAACTGTGTTTATGGCGTGTTTCAGAGGCAGACTGCTCAGAATCCTCAGCTTTTTCATATCTCCCGAACGCAGCCGCCTGGCAAAGGCCTCAAGCAAGGCTGGGGGCTCTGCCAGTGCAACCCCGTAAATCAGCAGACTCCCCTCTTTCACGGTTTCCACTGCCTTGTCCGGCGTGGTGAGCTTTTTCCGGTATAGAGACCTGTACATGTTCTTTTCCATCACCGTTTATATTTTCCCATGAGGTGTGCTTGACCCAGGATGTGACCTTCCATCTCTCTAAGGAGCTGTTTCAAATTCAATGAATTCAAAATGATGCATTTTGCCTTAGGGGTACAATAGAGTATAGGGGGTCATGAAAAATTGCATTTCTCAC
>CAZACO010000749.1:0-2553 GCA_964483185.1 uncultured Desulfobacteraceae bacterium | reverse complement strand
TGGAAATGTCTTCTGTTATAAAGCCCTGTAAGGCTGTCGGTAATGGAGCGCCTGCGCAACTCTTCTTCAAGTTGTTTCCTTTCCGTGAGATCGTGAAAGAAACCTACGCTGCCGATTTCTTTCCCATTTTCGATCAGCAATGAGGCCGAAAGCCGAATGGGGACTTTTTGTCCGCCGGATCCTTTCACAGAGATTTCAATGCCATCCACGCGCCCTACACCGCCGTAATTCTGGCTGTAAATTTTTTTCTTAATGTCACGGGCCAACCCAGGATAATGGTAGACATCTGTTATCGAAATCTTACCCAATACGTCCTCAGCATCCAGGCCTGTCAGCTTCTCAGCGGCCTCGTTGAAGATGATGACCGTTCCCTCGCGATTGACCCCGATGATCCCGTCAGGGCACATAAGGACCAATTTGTCCAGAAAATCCTTGCTGGCCATAATATCCACCCCTTGCCGATTATCTTCCTCGTATTTTTTATGGTCCCGATTTTTACTCATCCATTTCCACCCGTTCTGTTGTTTATTTCACATCTGTATTTTGCAAGGATTGGTGAGGTGATAGGAAGCCCCTTTTTTGAGGCCAGACTATATGTGATTCGGCCTTGTGGGTCAAGCCCCTGCCCGCCATTGCCGAAACCAACCGATTCTATCAACACTCAGCGGACTCATTTGACGTGCGGCCTTACATGCCATTAAGGAAGATATCAGGCAAGGCAGGCGGGAAATCTGTATTTGACATTGCCCGGTTAGGTGAGATGAGGTGAAAAGAAGTCGCTCTTTCAAAATAGGACTGTAGCCAAATGTTGATAGATCGTCAAGCGAAAAAGCCGCAACAACCACGGTTGGTGAAAATGGATATTCGACTTTTTTCTTGAGGCGGAAGGGCTTTTCCGTTATATCTGTTCTCAAGGGAGTAAACTTCAGGCCCTCCATTCGGGCCTTTGTTTGAGAATACGTCAAATGCCTGTCTCAAAGTTCAAGCGCTTAGCCTCTGAAAAGGAAAACCTGGAACGTATCCTAGACAATCTTTCAGAGGGGATTATTGCCCATGATAAAGAGCGGCACATCCTCTTTTTTAACCGGGCTGCAGAAGAAATAACCGGTTACCTGAGAAACGATATTCTTGGAAAGGACTGTCATGAGGCCTTTGGGAGACCGTTTTGCGGTGATCGGTGCTCGTTTAAGGAGGGTCCCCCTGATTCTTTTGAACACGCCACATATCCCCTGAACATCTTCACCTCTGAAGGAAAACTCCGTCGGATTGAGATGCGCGTGACCGGAATGGTGGATAGCACCGGCGTCTTTGTCGGTGTTCTTGCCTCATTTCGAGACGTGACCGAGCTTGTCGGGTTGAGACTGCAGCTTGGAGAGCTGAGTCATTTTGGCGGGATTGTGGGGCGGAATCCCAAGATTATCCAGATTTTCAGGGAGATCCAGGACCTGGCCACCAACGACTATCCGGTGTGCATTACGGGCGAGACCGGGACGGGGAAGGAACTGGTGGCAAATGCCATCCATGACGAGGGCCTGCGAGCCGGCAAGCCATTTGTGCCGGTCAATTGCGGCGCACTGCCCGAAGGCCTGTTGGAAAGCGAACTGTTCGGGCACGTCAAAGGGGCCTTTACCGGGGCGGTGCGGGACAAGAAAGGCCGCTTTGAAATGACGGATGGCGGCACCCTTTTCTTAGATGAAGTGGCAGAGTTACCCAAGGCGGTTCAGGCCAAACTGCTTCGGGTCCTTCAGGAAGGGACCTTTGAGCGGGTGGGGGGCGAAGAGCAGGTCTCTGTGGATGTACGGCTTATTACTGCCACCAACAAGAATCTGAAGCACGAAGTGGAAAAAGGGACTTTTCGCGACGATCTCTACTACCGGATCAATGTGGTTCCGATCCGTATGCCTCCCCTACGGGAGCGCAGAAGCGACATCCCGCTTCTGGCGACCCACTTCCTTGACAAGGCGACAGATCAGGGCCGGGAAAGCCCGGGTTTTTCTAAAAAGGCCATGGCCATTATGGAAGATTATGCCTGGCCCGGAAACGTTCGCGAGCTTCAAAGCGCCGTCCGTTTTGCCCTGATGAAAACAAGGGGCCGGATGATCCGGCCTGAACATCTCCCCCTGGAACTCAAGGAATGGGAAGGAAAGCGACGTCTTAGCAGTCCTAAGAGAAAACTGGACCTGGAACGTGTCAGGACGGCCCTGGGCCAAACCGGGGGCAACAAGGCCAAGGCCGCCCGGCTCCTCGGCGTGGGCCGGGCCACGCTGTACCGGTTTCTGGCCGATTTTCCAGAGGATTAATGTGGTGACTATTTTCAAGACCGAAAGAGTAGATAATGTCTTTTCTATGTGAATTAAAGAAGATAGCTTCAATCGGTGTCCGGATATGTTTCATCCTGTTTCTCCTGCCATGCCTGATGCTGCCAGCCGGTCGTGCCTGTGCGTCCGAGGATGACGCGTCCATCACAAAGGTCCTGAAGCTGGACCAGAAATGGACCGGTGATTTTGACGGGATGGTGAAGCGACGGCTCATCCGTGCCCTGGTGACCTACAG
>CAZACO010000748.1:0-2555 GCA_964483185.1 uncultured Desulfobacteraceae bacterium | reverse complement strand
GCAACCCTGGCCGCATCCGATCTGGAGAAACTCAAGGAAGAACCCCGTATCCTCGGACTGGCAGAGATGATGAATTTCCCGGGCGTTCTCATGGGAGATCCTCGGGTCCTAGAAAAGATCGTTCTCTTCCGGGACCGGGTTGTGGATGGACACTGCCCCATGTTGACCGGGTATGATCTTCAGGCATACCTGAGCGTTGGCATCGGTTCGGATCACGAATCGACCGTTCGCGGAGAAGCGCTTGAAAAGATGGAAAACGGGATGATGCTCATGATCCGTGAGGGGACCTCGGCCAGGAATCTGGACGAATTGGTCCCGCTGGTCAACGACAAGAATTCGAGCCGATTCTGTTTTGTCTCAGACGACCTTCACGCCGAGGATATTCAGGATCGGGGGCATCTCGATTTTGTCATGAGACGAGCCGTTCAATCGGGGCTCGATGCGGTTACGGCAGTTCGGCTGGTCACGCTGAACCCGGCCACCTATTTCGGCCTCCGCAAGAGGGGCGCCATTGCCCCGGGTTATCGGGCAGATATGGTCGTCCTGAACGATCTGAATGATTTTGATGTCACCAACGTTTACAAAGACGGCAGACAGGTTGTCCGAGACGGCCAACTGGTTGAATCTGAGTGGAATCCCTCTGATCTGCCTTTTGAACCAAACAGACCGTTATCGATCGCCCCGTTGCGGCCTGATGATTTTCGCATTCCCCATTCCGGGGGGAGGGCACGCGTAATCGAACTGGTGCCGGGACAGATCATTACCCGTACCCACATTGAAGAGGTACCATCAGCAAATGGTAGGGTGAAGACGGATACTGGAACCGATCTGCTGAAACTCGCCGTGGTGGAAAGACACACAGGCAGCGGCAATATCGGGCTCGGGCTGGTCCGTGGTTTCGGGCTTCGGAGGGGCGCAATGGCCTCATCCGTTGCCCACGATTCTCACAACGTGATCGTCACCGGCGTCACGGATGAGGAGATCTGCAGGGCGGTCGAGGTCGTCAGGGATATGGGGGGTGGGCTTGCCGTGGTAAACGGGGCTGATACCCTCGCGCAGGTGCCCCTTGAGATCGCCGGTCTCATGTCAACGCAGCCCCTTGGACCGCTTGTCAAACAGCTGAAGACGGTTAAGGCATCCGCTTCCGACCTCGGTTGTCGATTGGAAGAACCATTTATGGCGCTTTCCTTTTTGGCCCTCCCCGTGATTCCCGAACTTAAGCTGACCGATAAAGGGCTGGTGGATATCCGTCGGTTTGAGATTGTTCCACTTTTTGTAACGGATTAGCTGAGAGGTGTTATGTCTTCCCTATCGGTTGGAATAATATATAAGCATGATCACGAGCCGGCAAAAAGGGAGGCCGAAAGGTTAGGGGCGTGGTTCAAGGATAGGGGAATCCGGGTCATTTCAGAGGAGATGGATGCGAAAGGGTCTGCGAACGGGACCTTTAAGGAATCGTCAAATATCCCGAACCATGTGAACTGGGTCGTTGTCTTGGGGGGAGATGGGACCCTCTTGGGAGCGGCACGCCGGGTTGGCCGCTACGGCGTCCCTATTTTGGGGGTCAACTTAGGGGGGCTCGGTTTCCTGACCTGCATCCCGTTGGACCGGTTGTATCCTGTGGTTGAGACCATGATCCAAGGCGGTCTTGATGTGGAAACCCGGGTGATGTTAGAAACCCGGGTCATGCGGGATGAGGCAGAAGCCATCCGATTTCAGGTGCTCAATGATGTGGTGATCAACAAAAGCACCTTGGCCAGGATCATCGACCTGGATGTCACGATCAACGACAACTTCCTTACGACGTTCAGGGCCGACGGTCTCATTATATCTACGCCCACCGGGTCGACCGCCTACAACCTGTCGGCAGGGGGCCCGATCCTGTACCCCACGTCCGAGAGCTTTGTCCTAACACCGATCTGTCCGTTTACACTGACAAACCGCCCGATCATTGTCCCGGACAGGGCGGTTATCGATATCAAGATGGGAAAAGAAAGTGAAGAAACCGTCATCCTGACCTTTGACGGACAGGTGGGTTTTGAACTGCATCATGAGGACGTGGTAACCATTCATAAATCAAAGGAAAAAATCACCCTTTTCAGGTCCCCTGATCACAGTTATTTCAAGATTCTCAGGACCAAGCTCATGTGGGGCGGCGCGACCCATAGGATTGACGATTCGCGATTGGCGATTGGCGATTGAAGGTGGTGCATACCCCATCGTGCATACCGCCCCGGCCTTTTTCAATGGTCAGCCACGAAACGTTCTGGTAAATTCGGCGTCCAAAAACGTCTGGGTTTTCCAAGGGATTCAATCATACATCCACCATCAACCATCTTCAATCCAAGGGCATGCAGAGCAATAGGCAGGTGTTTCGTGTAGATCGTGAGGAGATCAGTTATCTCCGGTTTACCATTGAATCGTATGACGGCACGGCCGTGGTCACGACCCTAGACCCCTACACTGCGCTGATCGAGGTCTCGATCTCGCCCGGATGCGAAGAAACCATTTTTGGACTATTGGCTTCCCTGGAACATGACGAAGGCCTGAAAATT
>CAZACO010000747.1:0-2576 GCA_964483185.1 uncultured Desulfobacteraceae bacterium | reverse complement strand
GCCGGGAATCATGCAGGCGAGCGTCAGGATGATTTTATGGCCAGACCCGAACATGATAAGACGGGAAAGCCATGGCGCAGGGTCGTGGGCAAGCAATATATCGAATATTTTCAAGTGGACAGCAAAGGGAACATCGAATTGACCTCAGAGGTGGACCTGGTGGAAGATGTGATCACCCGTTACGCCCCCGTGTTTTCTGTGATATATGATGGCATGAGGCCGGGAGAAACGAGGTCAGTGGAAACGGATATCGGGGTATATGACCTTCATGATCCCACCTACGAAAAATATAAAGGCCGCCTTAAAGTTACCCATACCTATGTCGGCGCCTATGAGGTCGTGGTCCCTGCGGGAAGATACCGAACCGTTCTGATAAAATCCACATATAAGGGGAAGGTCGGGCCTGCATCGGTAGATGATGTGGGATATGTGTTCTACTCGGCAGGTGCGGGGATTGTGGCTGCTGTGGAGCGGTCGCATGTGAGCGCTTTTCTTTTCTACGACAAGAGGACCCGGACCCCGAAAATTCTCCTGCGTAGAGAGGCTTCCTGATCGTTTAGGGGTACATAGATTACGGCAAATTTTGAGCCCTTGAAGTATGCTCTCGATAACTCCGGCGCAGGAAATTCCTTTCCCGCAAAAGCGGGAGAGAAACCCCCTGTGCCTACGTTTATGCTGACGACAAGCCCCTTGAATACCGGCCGTCGGCTTTTCTCCCAATGATAGTGACCGTTCGGATGACTGGAGAGTACAGACATGAACGTGATCATCTTAGGTTCAGGGACCGCCATTCCACTCAGTGACAGGGGATCCCCCTCCCTTGCTGTGGTGATTGAGGGCAACCCTATCCTCTTTGATATGGGGCCGGGGACCTTGCGTCAACTGACAAGGGTCGGCCTGAGCCACGAACGGATTGAGCGAATATTCCTGACACATTTTCATCCCGATCACACGGCGGACTTGATTCATCTTCTCTTTGTTGCCAATAATCCGGCGGTCTTGAAGAGAAGAAGACCGTTCGTGATTGCAGGGCCTTCCGGTTTGGCCGGATTGATTGCGGATCTTCAAGGCGCATACCATCACTGGCTGGATCTCCCTCCGGAGATCATGATGATCGAAGAACTTGGCATGGGAAAGAACGTAAGGAGAGATTGCGGGAACTTCACGGTGATTACCTCTCCCACGAATCATACGCCGAACAGTCTTGCCTATCGGGTCGAAGATGGAGAAGGAAAAGCAATGGTTTATTCAGGGGATACCGGTTTCTGCGATGAGGTCGTGGACCTGGCAAGGGGGGCGGATCTGTTGGTTCTGGAATCCTCTTTCCCGGACGGGGACGAGTCTGAAGGGCATCTGACCCCTTCTCTGGCCGGTCATATGGCTACGCTTGCCCGTGTAGAGCGTCTTGTCTTGATCCATTTTTATCCCGAATGCCTGCGAAGCGATATCATGTCTCAATGCCGGAGGTCGTATAACGGCGATCTGATATTGGGCGAGGACCTGCTCCATATCCGTATTTAGACGCTAACCCGGATAAACCGGGAAAGTGCCTAGAACTACAAGTGCCTAAAGTGCCTAAAATGACCTAAAGTGACTAAAGTTAACGTTTCACCCGTCACGTTTTTCATTCGATGTTTGACGTTGGATGTTCGATGTTCGACGTTCATCTTTCTCACCACTGTCTTTCCGATCATTTTAGGGAATTTTTTGTATTTATCGCCCGGCCCTAACTTTCTCTATCTATAATATGCTGACTTAATGTGATCAGATCCCTCTTTGTTGCAGAATCGGGGAATATCTCCACGCAGTTTGTGGCGTGGTCCACGTATGTCTGGGCCTCTTTTCGGATATGATCGAGGGCCCCGTTTTGCCTTACAAGATCGATGATCGTCTGGTAATCGTCATCGGTGGTCTCAGGATTTGCGAGGAGGTCTTCAATCCGTTTCTTTTCAGTTAGTTTAAGGTGTGACAGCGTGTAGATGAGGGGCAGGGTTATCTTTCCTTCCCGCAGGTCTTTTCCGACCGGCTTTCCAAACACCTTTTCCGAAGAGGTATAGTCCAGAAGGTCGTCTATGAGTTGAAAGGCGATGCCTGCATTGAGTCCGAATTGTGCCAGAGACTCCAGATGTTCCGTTTCAGCGCCTGAAATGATGGCCCCGCAGGCGCAGGCCGCTGATATGAGGATGGCCGTCTTGGCGGTGATGATCTCCATGTATTGATCTCTGTCAATTTTCCAGTCATTCGTGTGGGCGAACTCCAGGATCTGACCTTCCGTCATGCACAGCGCGGCCTCGGTGAGTTTTGTCAGAAAAGGGATGCTGCTGGTCCGAACGCCGATGGATAACGCCTTGGAGTAGAGGAAATCCCCCTCTAAAACAGCCGCTTGGTTGCCCCAGACCTGGTTGGCGGAAGGCCTTTTTCTCCTGATTTCCGCGTTATCCAGTACATCATCATGAAGCAGGGAGGCGGTATGTATATACTCAAAAATGGTCGAAAGCTGGTAGCGATTTTCTCCGTGATACTTGCAGAGTTCACCGGATAGAACAAACATGAGGGGCCTGAGTCTCTTGCCATGT
>CAZACO010000746.1:0-2605 GCA_964483185.1 uncultured Desulfobacteraceae bacterium | reverse complement strand
AAGGAGTCTTGTCTTTGCGATTTGAGTAATTTGATAGGGTATGTCCTTAGCCCTCTAATTCAGAATCGCTCATTAAATTTTTAATATATACTAAATTTAATAGGAGCATGTCAACGTATATTTTCAAAGGTTCTCTGACTGTCTGATTTCGCAATCCGATACATTTTTTGATAGAGAGGTCGACAAGTTTACATAATATATATTATCAGACGAAATTAATCTAGGTTTGTGGGCCTTTGGGGTCTTCCATTTTGCAAGACACGGCCTTTCATTACCGCCCTCGTCGGTTATTTTGCTCTTCCTTGGACATATATAGGCGCCTGTCTGCCTCTCCAACCAACTCCTCGGCCGTTAAATTACCTGAAAAAACGGCATAGCCCGCGCTTGCGGTGAGGCCACAAGCCTTGAAAATACCTTCTCTTATGCGATCGGACATCATCTCTGCAACGGCCGAACCCGCTTCTATCAGCATGACGGCGAATTCGTCACCACCGTAACGGTAGCCTGAATCGACATCCTGTCTGACATTGCTGTTGATGATCTCTCCGACCTTTTGGAGAAGTTTGTCCCCGGCCAGATGACCGAATGTATCATTATACTGTTTGAAACCGTCGAGATCGAAAAGAATCAAGGCCAGATCACGTTTCTGCCTCTTGGCCCTTGCAATCTCATCCTTGAGCCGTCCATAGAAATGACGCTGGTTATAGAGGCCGGTCAAGGAATCGGTAATGGACAACCGGTTGAGTTCCTGCCGGGTGTTTCGCTCGATGATGGCCCTTTTTATTTTGGCCTCAAGCTCTTCAATTCCAAAAGGCTTGTTCACAAAATCTGTGGCACCGGCATTGACCACTTCCACATAGTTAAACTCCTTTGAATGTCCGGTCATGGCAATCGCACAGACTTCCGGATAGTTTTTCTTTGCTCGCCGGATCAATTCTAGGCCGTCGACACTTCCAGGCATACGGATATCAGTCAGCAAAAACGTGTAATCCTTTTCCCCGAGGCTTTCCAATGCCTCCTCCCCCGTTCCCTGTGCATCTGCTTTGAATCCGAGACGCTCTAACATCGCGACAATCGGTTCCCTCACAAACTCCTCATCATCCACGACAAGGACAGACTCATTGCTGTAAATGATGTCTTTGGTTTCCATTTTCATACCACTGCGAATCCCGAACGATGTTAACAAACAGACGACCCCGAGCCTATCGGTTCTCCCCAGAGCGAATTCAGAAAGGAACGTTTAATGTTAACTGGAACTAGTGTCCCTATTTTTATGTTATCACTACTGAAATTAACTATTTTATTGGAGTCCGTTCGGCCTGAGAGTTGCCCACCTCTCTTACTCTTGCCTTCAACCAGTATTTCCAACCGCTTCCCTTCAAGGGCCTTATTCTTTTCAAGCGTTATCTCCTTTTGGGCGCTTTGAAGGACATTTAATCGTGAGGCCTTTACAATATCGTCAATCTTTCCCTTCATTTCAGCTGCTGATGTACCCTTTCTGTCGGAATACTTAAATGAAAAAAGCGAATCAAACCTCACGCGCATGATCAGATCTAAGGTCAGTTGGAAATCGTCATCTGTTTCACCAGGAAAGCCTACCATAACATCGCTTGTGATGGCAATGCCCGGTAGAACGGTCCTCAATTTTTTGATTAACTCCAAGTAGCTTTCCCGTGTATACCCCCGTCTCATGAGCTTGAGTACCCGGTTGGACCCTGCCTGAAATGGGAGATGGATATGGGGGCAGAGGTTATTGATGTCGTGAAAACAAGAAATGAGAGCATCCGAAAGGTCCTTTGGGTGTGATGTGACAAAACGGAGCCTCAAAAGCCGGTCCAGCCTGCACATCTCATGCAGAAGGGCTGGGAAATTCCACCGTTTTGTTCCTTTTTCCCAGAGATAGGAGTTTACGTTCTGCCCGAGCAGGGTGATCTCTTTAATCCCTTCCGAGAGCAAATGTTTCGACTCAGCAAGTATCTCATACGGCGGTCTCGATATCTCGCGTCCCCGGACGTAAGGAACAATGCAATAGCTGCAGAAGTTATTACACCCCTCCATGATGGAGACATGGCCCGTAACTCTTTTTCTAAAATATCCCTGACATGGCGCAGGGATGGGAGGAGCAAAGTTCAGACCCGTCGCCACGATCTTTCCTGACGGACTATTTATCCCTTTCAAAATTTCTGGAAAGCGGCCTAATTCCCTGGGACCTAAAACGAGGTCGAGCCGCGGAAACCTCTTTAACAGCTCGGCGCCTTTCATCTGGGCGAGGCATCCGACAATACCAAGGATGAGATGGGGCTTCCCCTCCTTGATAGCGGACATACGGCCGAGAAGGCTGTATGCCTTCTGCTCAGGCTTGGCCCTTACCACACACGTATTGATGAGGATGACATCTGCGTTTTCCGGCGTGTCTGCCGGGAGAAAGCCGTTATTGATTAAGGCCTGTGCCAGAAAATCAGAATCATAATCATTCATCTGGCAGCCGAAGGTCTTTATATAAAAATTCTTTGGCAACAATACACCTTTCAAAGGAAGTGCCTAAAATATCTAACGCGGATAGCCGCAACCAAAAATTTATCACACAGAGACACAAAGCACACAA
>CAZACO010000745.1:0-2605 GCA_964483185.1 uncultured Desulfobacteraceae bacterium | reverse complement strand
CCTTCAAAGAACTTAAGGAATCCAGAAACCGGTTGATCTCCCTCCTGCCGACGTCTCAGGCCAGGGGCGACTTCCAGGCGCGTCATACGGAGATCATGGATCAGTATTTCCGGACAAGCCTTCAGGAGAGCCGGGCGGGCCAGCGCCTTTTCTCCAACAAGACCCCTTGTGCCCTGTTGGCCGTGGGTGGTTACGGCAGAAAAGAGCTTTCACTCCATTCGGACGTCGACATCCTGATCCTCTTTGGCTCCCGGATACCGGACTTGGCAAAAGGACTGACAGAGGAGATCCTTTATCCGCTCTGGGACCTCGGCCTTGATCTCGGATATGGGACACGCAGCATCAAAGATTGTCTGAGGCTTTCGAGGGATGATTTTGAAGTCCTCACATCGATTATGGATGCCCGCTTTCTATGCGGTGATTCACCTCTCTTTCTGGATCTCGTGGCCAGTATGCAAAAAAAGGTCGTCACAAAAAGAAAAACCGTCTTTGGGAGATGGTTGGAGGACCGGTATCATATCCGTATGGATACCAATGGTGATGCCAGCGTTGTCCTGGAGCCCGATTTGAAAGAGGGTATCGGAGGATTGAGGGACTACCACCATATCCTCTGGATAGCCAAGGCCTTTTTTAATCTGATGGCGCCGAGAGACCTGGAGTACACCGGCAAGCTCTCCCATAACGAATACCTGGGATTGAGACATCATCTCGGGTTTATGTGGCTCGTTCGAAACCATCTACACCAATTATCGGGCCGGAAAAACGACCGGCTCATTTTCGAATATCAGGAAAAGACCGCCCCCAGATTGGGCTACCGGGATCGCAAGGATCTGTTGGCGGTGGAGCAATTCATGGGAGATCTTCATGCATCCATGGCCTCCATCAAGGCCTTGAACCGCGCCTTTGTCAGGGCCCACCTTCCGAGAGGGAGAGGCATGTGGAAAAGCGCCGAACCATTGGATGTGGTCAAGGGTCTTCATATTTACCAGGGAGAAATAGGATTCGATTCAGCAACCGCAATACTTTCTGATCCTCTCCTCCTGATGACCATCTTCGAACAGAGTTCGCGAACCAAGTGTCCCCTCTCCATGGAGGCGCGCCGACTGGTTTCAGAGTTTCTGTCCCTCGTGGATAGTGGCTTCCAAAGATCGAAACAGGCGGCCAGTGGATTCCTCAACATCATAAACGGCGACCACACCTTTGAAGTCCTGATCCAGATGCAAGAAGTCGGTTTCCTGTCCGCCTTTCTCCCTGAATTCGGGAAGATCGCCAACAGGGTGCAATTTGACGCCTACCACACGTTTCCGGTCGGGCGACATTCCCTCGAAACGGTCAGGCGCCTCAAGGGTATCCATGCCCAAAAGGAGATGCTTCTCCTTGACATTTTTGTGGAACTCCCGGACCCTGAGCCGCTGTTTTTGGCGGGGCTATTCCATGATATCGGCAAGATCGGCGAGGAACATGCGGTCAGGGGGGCGGAGATCGCCCAGAAGATTTTAAGGCGTTTCCATTATCCCGAGGAAGCAACCGAGGAAGTCCGCTTCTTGATCAGACATCATCTCCTCCTTGTGGAGACCGCCACCCGGAGGGATCTCAATGACGAGAAGTCCGTTGTTCAGTGCGCCCGGTTGGTCGGGAGTCCTGAAAGGCTCCGTATGCTCTACCTGCTCACGTGGGCCGATTCCATGGCAACCGGACCCAGGGCCTGGAACGATTGGATAGCCAATCTGGTTCAGGAACTCTTTTTCAAGGTCCTCAAGATCCTCGGAACGGGAGAACTGGCAACCGTGGACGCCGCACAAAAGGTCCGACAGACCATGGATCAGGTTCGTCAAATCCTGGCCCTGCAGGAGAAGGGCATGGATCCGGAGCCATTTTTTGAGGTGATGTCTCCGCGCTATCTCCTGGCCCGTACGCCACAGGAGATTGTCCGCCATATTGAAATGGTCCTGGATATGAGGGATCGGTTGAAGAGGGATGGACAAAATGCCTTCTCCTTTGAGGCCAAGGAAAATCCTGTGGAGAATTGCTCGGAGATAACCTTTCTGGCAGAAGACAGGCCAGGACTGTTCGCGGATATGGCCGGCGTGCTGGCCCTGAACAGCGTCAATATCCTTTCCGCAGATATTTACACCTGGAGGGACGGGACGGCTGTGGATCTCTTTAAGGCAACCCAACCCCTTGACCCCATCAATCCGGGCCGGACCTGGCAGAAGGTGAGACGTGATTTGGAACGTACGTTTGAAGGGAAGCTGTCTTTGCCCTATCGCCTTGCCCAAAAGAGGGCGTCCTCGGTTCTCTCCAATCATGAAAAACCCTCCCGACCTCCCCAGGTCGTCATGGATAACACGTCTTCTGATTTTTTTACCTTGATCGAAGTATTTGCAGACGACCGGGTGGGTCTTCTTCACCTGATTACAAAAACCCTGTTCGATCTCCGCCTGGATATCCGCATCGCCAAGATCGCCACAAAAGGCGATCAGATAGCGGATGTCTTTTATGTGTATGATCTTGAAGGACAGAAGATCGCGGATGAAGCCCATCTGAAGGAGATTGAAGAGGCCCTGCGTTACGAACTGACCTGACCAATCCTCCACCCGAAAAC
>CAZACO010000744.1:0-2606 GCA_964483185.1 uncultured Desulfobacteraceae bacterium | reverse complement strand
AACTCGGTTAAACCTTTTCATCTCCGTCCTCCTTTTCGTTTTAGTTGTCGGTTAAAGGCTTATATATCTAACCCTAATGATTTCATCCCTGGAAATCGTTAGAGGGACTTTTGCACGTCCTAATGCTTATAATGCAAATCTTTGAGCAAATCTTCCAATTTACCAAAATCACGGTATCGTCCGGCAGATACATCGCGTTCTGTCTGCTTTTCTTTTCCTTGCCAATCCGGTGTCCAGAACCACGCCTGATCTCGGGGGACCTTGATGGTCCTGACAGGAATTAGGTGGGCTTTATCCTCTTCCACTTCAAATTCCACCTCATCTCCGGTGTGTAGGCCAAGGGCTTCCATTACTGCCTTCGGGATGGATATCTGTCTCTTGCTGCTGATCTTCATCTAACCTTACTCCCTTACTTTTTCAGAAAAAAATGGGATGTTTTGCCGTTTTAAGATGACGGTTACGGCCTTGACAGGGAATCGGCATGCCTTATCCCCTTCTATATTAAAACAACACCCCGTCTCCAGGATATGGACCGAGAACTCCCGGTTACAGCCGCCGGGTCAATACGGTCCCCCCGTTGTGGGCCTTCATTCGATCTTATTTCTTTACCATTTTACCGTTTTACAAAGAAAGGTCTTTTTTGCTTGTTTCCCGTAGGATATTTTTTCCGGATTCTCTCAGGAACGACTCCGGCATGATGAATCTGTTTTAAGGGTCAAAAAGAAGACATTAAGTCGGGTGAATACCTTACATATTCATATGTAAAACCCCGATGTACGCATCGGATTGATCAGTGCCAGTATTTTGGTTTGATTCGGATAAAAGTCGGTCGACTTGGAAAACAACCAGAGTTGGCCGTAGAAGGCCTTCTGTGAATAACAGGACATTTGCAGACCAATGTTTTGGGGGATGCATTTTAGCCCAAAGCTACAGAATATTTGGCGAGTGGGGTCCTTACATCTTTACTGTTTTTACGTAAAGCAGCAAAAAACGTACCAGTTCTTAGGATGGCAAATATGTTGGAAATGTCGGCAAATACCTGCTCAAGGACCCGAAAACAGCGCACTGTAAATGTAAAGTGTCACTTACATGTTCACCATTGTTTACGTTTTAGCCCGGTCGCGGAGCCCGGTCTTTGGGCCTTTTTGTTGGGCTGTTCACCCCGCCTCACGATGAATGTATTCCGCTTTGGATTCGATGGTGCTGATGGCGAACCGCCGTAGTCTGATGGAGATGGAATTTTCGGGTCCGGAATCGGTGCGTATGCGATTTTGGTCTACATCATTGTTCCAACCGATGATTCAATGGTATAATGATGGGGGGAGTGGGACGTGGGAGAAAGGGATGTCCAGGCATAAATGTGATATCTGATTATATACAAATATAAAAAAGGAGGACATCGATGCGTAAATCAGCAGTGGTCACAGGTGGTGGTAGCGGTATAGGCAAGGCATTGTGCCTGGAATTGGCAGACAGGGGCTATTGTGTGGTGGTCGCCGACATTGCACTGGACGAGGCGGAGGCCGCTGTTCGGGAAATCGAGAATGCGGGAGGTGAAGCCGTGGCGTTTCGCTGCGATGTCACCGTGGAAAGTGATGTGGCGGCACTGGTGACCACAGCAACCTCGACATACGGTCCGCCGGACCTGGTCTTCAGCAATGCTGGCGCCGGGATGAATAAACCGGCTGTCGCGTATACCCGCGATGATCTGGTTTGGCTGTTCACCCTGAACGTATTTGCCATGTGGGATGTGGCCGCCAGGTTCGCCGATTGTGCCATGAAAGCCGGCAAGGGAACGCGCATCATCGTGACGGGTTCTGAGCAAAGCATCGGGGTTCCTTTTGGCGGCAGCGCAGCCTACACCGCCACCAAACACGCAATCCTGGGCTTGGCTGAGGTCATGCGTAAGGAGTGGAAGAGGCAGCCGGTGGAAATCAGCATCCTCTGTCCCGGACTCACCCAGTCCCATTTCTCCGAAGGTGAACGGCACCGCAAGGGCTGGAATGGAAAGGTTGCCCCCATGGCGACCGCGGTGATGGCCGCAGGTATGCCTGCCAAAAACGTGGCGAGGATTGCTGTTGACGCCGCTGAACGGGGAGATTTCTATATCTTCACCCATTCTCACGTCGAGGAATACGCCAAAAAACGCTTCGAGGAAATCACGGAAGCATTCGCCGTATTAAACGAAACGGCCCCGTCCGATCGAAGCTACGATGTGAGGCTGGTGGTCGGGGAGTTGATGGGGGCAAACCGGGAAAAACACGGTGATTAATACTCCCGTCAAGGGCATCGCCGGAAATTTACAAAATTTCCAAAAAAACCTTCAGCTGTGATCGGATATGTCAAACTTGTGTGCCATGGTACCCGGTAACCGGCATCCAATATCCAGCATCAAGTATCGAGAATCCAGTCACCAGTTTCCATTGACTTTTAGAGGAGTTAGGTATAAACAACAGTTAGCAGTATTCCCGAATCAAATTCCTTTTTTCAAACCAGCAGGGAAAGAGGATTTGAAATGGTCCACGGTCCTCCAGAAACTCCGTTACTCCGAACAGATGGAGAGCGGGGTTTTTTATTCTTCCGGTACCCAAGGCAATAGCGCTTTT
>CAZACO010000743.1:0-2611 GCA_964483185.1 uncultured Desulfobacteraceae bacterium | reverse complement strand
CCACGTTGAATGCGATGCCGAACACATCGCCGGGAAAAATCACCAATTCATCAAACCCAACGCCGGGAAGGCCCGAGACTCGGGCGATGCCCGTGGAGATGCCGACGATCGTGCCCACCTCATGGGCCGTCAGTTGCGGCGTGAAGGTTTCCCGTCCCTGGGTTAGGCCGGCGAATGCGCGGTCGAACCCACGTTGTAAAGAATCGGGCGGCGCGCTCATTTGGCCTCCTCGGGAGCCGCGGGCCCAGTCCAGGACTTCGGCTTGGACCCGGCTTGCGTTTCAGGTTCAGCCTCAGGTCCGTCTTGGGGTTTTGACTGTTCTTTCAGCAGTTCGCCGACGCTCTTTTCCAACGACGCCAGATAATCCGCGATGCTCCAGGCGAGCTTTCGTCCGTTTGCGGTAAGTTCGATGCCGCTGATCACGTCCGGTGCGGTCTCGAAACGGACGTGGATTTCAGACGAAAAGGTTTCGTTGAGCGCATGTTGGATCGCGGCTCTTTGTTCAGACGGCAGCTCAAAGGCGCTGTGCACGAGCACCGGATCGGACGATGTTTTCAGGATCCTGGCAAAACCTTCCTTCGCCTCACTGTCCAGCTCTCGTAAGCGGCGCCTGAATACCTCGCTTATGCGTTCTTCCAGGCTTGTCCCGGCGAGGTCCGTCAGCGTCTTTCGCGCGATGGCAAAAACTTCCTCCCGGGTCCGGCGGGTGATTTCGTCGTTCAGGCTCTGTTGTTCGCGTTCCAGGGCGTTCTGTCGTTTAGCGTGCAGAACCTCGGCCGCCTGCCGCGCCTCATCGAGAAGGCGCTGACGTTCGGCTTTCGCCTCTTCCGTCGCCTGGCTCAGAAGCGCATTCCGTCGCCGGTCGAACTCCTTGTTTTTGCGCTTGAACGCCTCACTCTCTTTTTGAGCTTCGGCCTTTTTTGCGTCGGCATCCGCAAGTTCCTTGGCGATCCGCTGCTCGCGTGCATCGATGGCGCGGAGGATGGGTTTATAGAGAAGGCGCTTCATCAACCATACCAGGATGAGAAAGTTGAGCGCCTGCGCAACGATGGTGAACCAATCGATTAACATAGGTTTACTTTCCTGTGGTTTGGGCGATGATGTGTTTCCAGAACGGGTTGGCGAAAACGAGAATCATCGAGACCACGAAGCAGTAAATGGCCGTAGATTCGATCATCGCCAGGCCTACGAACAACGTCCGGGTGATGGTGGCGGAGGCGTCAGGCTGCTGGGCCAGCGAACCCAGCGCGGTCGAGACTGCGCGTCCTTCGCCCAGCGCCGGCCCAATGCAGCCGACGCCTGTGGTGAAGCCGGCGGTGACAATGGATGCCACCGCGATAAACGTCATGCTATCCATAGTATCGTATCTCCTTGGTTGTCATCGTTCATGTTTTAATGTGTCGCATCGGATTGAGGCCCGGGTTGACGCACGCGCGTGGCGGCCGCGATGTAAACCGTGGCCAGAATGAAAAAGATGTAAGCTTGAACCATGCCGGTGAGCAGACCGAGCGCCGTCATCACGATCGGAAAGATAAACGGCGTGATGGTCAGCAGAATACCGACAATCATCGCCCCGCTCATCATGTTGCCGAACAGGCGGACGGCCAGGGCCAGAGTACGCGAAAGTTCGCTGATGATGTTAAACGGCAGCATGATGAACGTCGGTTGCACATAGGACTTGAGGTAGCCGCCCCAGCCCCGTTCCAAGATGCCGAACAGCGGCACGGCCACAAAAACGCACAGCGCAAGTGCCGCGGTGGTCGAGAGCGAGCCGGTCGGCGGCTCGTAGCCGGGAAAGACGGTGCACAGGGCGGCCAGGGCGACGAACAGAAAGAGCGTGCCCAAGAAGGGGAGATATTTATTCGGGTGGCGGAGGCCCACTTCTTCGATTTGTTTCTCGGTCAGGGTGACGACGATTTCCAGCAGGTTCTGCCAGCGGGAACGCTTGAGACCGGTGGAAAGTTTGTGGGTGATGAGTTTTGAACCGACGGCCAGTACGAGCATCAGTCCCCACGTAAACACAATGGTGGCGTTGAGCTTCAGAAAACCGTGTTGCCAAAAGATGATCTCATCGGGACTAAGGTGCATGACAGGCTTCCTTTGCTGGAGCGTTGCGGTGTTCGACCGGCGGGCGGGTGAGCCGCGTCACGATAAGGCGTGCCGTCACAAATCCAAGGAGACACACCAGCAGCCGCTTCCAATGACCGCCGGAAACAAAATAAAATCCAGCCAGGGCGATGCTCATCCGCAGCAGCAGGCTGCCGAAGAACCAAATCGCAGGCCGGTGGGACGCAACGCCCTTGCGAACCGTCCACCAAAGGCCACCGAAAAACATCGCACCGAGCAAAACGCCCGTCACCAAAGACGGCGCCAGACTCAACATTTCATTCATTATTATCCTCCCGTTCCTCCCGCATGGCCCTGTCTTCCCTGGTCACCCAATGCCACGCATTCAAGCACCCGATCGCAAGGCCGACAACCAGCAGGGCCAGTGTCCAGGATCGGCCCTCCGGATAGCGTTGGTCCAGCCAGAGACCCAACGCCGCGCCGAGCAGTGTCGGAATCGCCACCGACCAGCCGATCAGTCCCATCATGCCCAGGCCGAACCAGA
>CAZACO010000742.1:0-2613 GCA_964483185.1 uncultured Desulfobacteraceae bacterium | reverse complement strand
CAGACCGGCAAAATTGCTGCCGCCGCCCACGCAGCCGATAACGATATCCGGATCCTTGATGCCGATTTTGGCCAACTGCTTCTTGGTTTCCAGGCCGATGATAGTCTGGTGGAGCATCACATGATTGAGAACGCTGCCCAGCGAATACCGGGTCTGGCCCGTGGCATCGGTGACCGCCGCCTCGATGGCCTCGCTGATGGCGATGCCCAGGCTGCCCGGGGTGTCGGGGTGCACGGCCAGGATGTCGCGGCCGGCCTTGGTTTCCGTGGAAGGGCTGGCCACGCAGGTGGCTCCCCAGGTCTGCATCATGAGCTTGCGGAAGGGCTTCTGGTCAAAGCTGATGCGCACCATGAAGACCTTGCATTCCAAGCCGAAAAGGGAACAGGCGAAGGCTAAAGCGCTGCCCCACTGGCCGGCGCCGGTCTCGGTGGTGATGCGCTTGATGCCGAACTCCTTGTTGTAGTAGGCCTGCGCCACCGCGGTATTGGGCTTGTGGCTGCCCGGCGGGGAGAGGCTTTCGTTCTTGAAGTAGATCTCGGCCGGGGTGTCCAGGGCCTTCTCCAGGGCGTAGGCCCGGTGCAGGGGGGACGGCCGCCAGCGGGCCAGGATCTCCAACACGGGCTCGGGGATGTCGATCCAGCGCTCCTGGCTCACTTCCTGCTCGATGATGTTCATGGGGAAAACGGGCGCCAGCATGTCCGGCGTGATGGGTTTGCCGTCCGGCCCCAACGGGGGCTGGAGGGGCGAGGGAAGATCGGCCGCCAGGTTGTACCACTGCCGCGGCATCTCGTCTTCAGTCAGGTACACTTTAATCTGTTTCATGGAAGCTCCTTTCATTACCGGACGTTCTCCGGCCCGGTCTGGTAAGAGATGATGTTGGATACGGGCTGCAAGAGTCATCCGCCCCTGCCGCGGGCGGCCAGGCTCTCCTCGATCACTCTTTTTAATGCCGATTTTTCTTTTTTGAGTTCCCGCGATCCACGGGTGATGTTGCAGAGACTGACGCCCAGCTCCTCGGCGATGCGCCGCTGGCTCTTGCCCTTGAAAAGCTCCTTGGACAACTCCCAGCGCAGGGCAATGCGCTTTACCTCGCTGTGCGTCAGGAGCTGGGCCAACAGTCCCTCAATCAAAGCGGGGTCTTGGGTGCGCGCCAGCGCCTTGGCTATCTCCGACAATGCCTTCATTGATGTTTCTGAAAGTAGAAACGTTTTACCCGTTCTTTGTCAAGGCCCGGCGGGGGGACCGCGAAGGGCTGAATAATTTCAGGTTGCGCGGAGCGCATGAATCACATAGACTGATTAAAAAGGAGACGACAATGGATGACCACAATCCCCGGCACGAAGACTACGAACTCCTGAAAACCCCGGTGCAGAAGGAAGACTTCACCTCCACCGATCCCTGGCGGGTTTTCCGCATTCTGGGGGAATTCGTGCAGGGCTTCGACACCCTCTCCAAACTGGACGCTTCGGTGGCCATCTTCGGATCGGCGCGGCTGACCAAGGAAAATCGCTACTGGCAGGAGGCGGCCCGTACCGCGGAGATCCTGGCCGGGCACGGCCTCTCCGTCATTACCGGCGGCGGGCCCGGCATTATGGAGGCCGCCAACTACGGCGCTTCCCGGGTCAAGGGCAAATCCGTGGGCTGCAACATCGAACTGCCCTTTGAACAGAAACCCAACCCTTACCAGGATATTTCCCTGTCCTTCCATTATTTTTTCGTGCGCAAGATGATGTTCGTCAAATACTCCCTGGGATTCATCATCTTCCCGGGCGGTTTCGGCACCCTGGACGAATTGTTCGAGGCCCTCACCCTGTCCCAGACGGACAAGATCCCGCACTTTCCCATCGCCCTCTACGGTTCGGAATATTGGGAAGGGCTTCTCAAGTGGGCGCGCGAGGTCCAACTCCCGGCCGGCTGCATCAGCGCCTCGGATTTCGAGCTCTTCCGCCTCACCAACACCCCGGAGGAGACGGTGGATTTCATTATTGAGAAATGCAAAGCCCAGGGCTTCCTGCAGTAGCCGGGTCTCCCCGGCAAAATCAGCTTGACACACGGCCGATTTTGACAAATACTGATGGGTAACCAGCGAAAGTTTTTTGCCTGCCAAGTGGGAACCGCCCGAAGCGGAGGGGGGGCGGACCGTATTCAAATAGTGTCTACCGGCGGCCTCGTGTGAGGAAGGGGTATACATGGCGGGGAAAGCACAGTTGCTCATTGTCGAGGACAACCTCGATCACCAGGAGTTCTTCTCCGACACCCTCTCCTCCCAATACGAGTTGTCCTTTTGCTCCACTCCCGCGGACTGTCTGACCGCCCTGGACCGCCGGCCCGCTGATCTGGTCATTCTCGATTACTACCTGCAGGAACAGTACACGGGAATCGAACTCTGCCGCACCATCACCGCCCGCTTCCCCAGCCTGCCGGTCATCATCGTCACCGCCTACGGGGATGAATCCACCGCGGTGGAGGCCATCAAATCCGGAGCCAGGCACTATATCAAGAAGACGCTCGACGACGATTACGTGAAAAAGGTCAGGGAAAACATCCGCTCCTTCCTGGGAGACGGCCCCACCTCCCCGGCCGGAGACGCGTCCGGCGGTTTGTTGGGATTCT
>CAZACO010000741.1:0-2613 GCA_964483185.1 uncultured Desulfobacteraceae bacterium | reverse complement strand
GTTTCAAACGGCTGAATTGTCAAAACTTTGTCCGATATCTTTAGCTGAACGTCTACCAATGGAGGGAATAGAAGATGCATTGCGCCTTTTGTGGAAACGAAATTAAGATTGGAAAGAAGGTAAAGAGGAAGGACGTATGCCCCGACTGCTCAAGAGATCTCAGGTGTTGCAGGCAGTGCAAGTTCTATGACCATCACGCCTACAATGATTGCAAGGAGGTGATGGCGGAGCGGGTTGTAGACAAGGAACGCGCCAATTTTTGCGAATATTTTGTCCCGAGGGGGTCATCCCTGCAGGTGTCAAACAGGGAGGACGACGCAAAAAAAGCGCTTGAGGCCCTCTTCAGGAAGTAGCCGTATCCACGAACGATCTTACCCTCACCTCTCACGGGCGATCGCCTTTTTCACACAATTCATCGTGGCATCCATTTTAGAAGTGTTCTGGTTAAAAAATATGATGAAGTAATAAGAACCTCCATGATCATCCTCCACGTATCCTACCTTTGTTCTGATTCCCTTGAGAGAACCGGTTTTATAGAATACGTTATCATTCTGTCTGAGCAGATGCCGGTACGGTTTAAACCGTTTTAATATGGTCAGCATCTCGAGCGCAGAAACGCGGTTCTGCCTTGAAATCCCCGATCCTTCCACAATCTGGATATTCTCCAATCGGAGATGGTTCCTCGAAAATTTGGTGATGGCATCGACACCCTTGGCCAAGGTCCCGGGCGGGCCGTATGTTAAGACACCCAAGGCAATAAGGAGCTGATTGGCCATGAAGTTGCTGGATGATTTCAGCATTTTTTGAACGACTGTCTCTAAAGGAAAGGTAGAGTCGTAGGTATAGATCAGCCTGTCGCCAGGTCCAACCTCGCCGAAACGGATCGTGCCCTGGCTCTTTACCCCCTTATTTCTTAGAAAATATAAAAGCAGTTCACCTGTATAACGGGCCGCATCTCGGGAACTGTGCAAAAAGGTGTAACGTCCCCGCTTCAGGCCTAAGGATCGTATCCGGTCCCTGGCAAAGGGGATCATCGGCGTTTGTCTCTCTGAAGAGAGAATCCTCCCATTTTTGTCCCGCCGGAAAACCACCGTGTTGAAGTTTGCGCAGACCGCTCCGACAGGGGCATCATAGGGGTTGGTTGACCCCTCGCAACCCGGTATCTTTATGGAGGAGGAAAAATAGCTATCATCTAATACGAGCGATTGAAACTGTTGTATTTTACCTGACAGGGAATCCGCCAATTCAATTAAGACTTCCGAGATCAGGAGGGGATCGCCATATCCTTTTACTTTGAGGTTTTGAAAGGTATCTATATAAAACTCTGTCCGGAATCTGTATGAAGGGCCGAGATGATTGAGCACTGCAAGAGACGTCAATATCTTCAGGGTTGAGGCGGGAATACACTTTTTTGTTTCGTTTTTCTTATAAAGGACCTTTCCATCCGGGCCTGCCACCAGAAGGGCATCTTTGCCGGCAATGTTTACCAGACAGGGAAGCTTCTGTTCACTTTGCGAAACAGAAGGGTGCCCTAAAAAAAAGCCAAAAAGTACGATCGCAAGCCGCAGCATCCATGTTCTTTTCCTTCCGTCCCGGGCAGACGGGCGGTTGGGGGCTGAATGCGGGTTCAACAGGAGGGGGAACATGGACGTCATTCGGCGCTGGGTCGGTATGCTTCATAATAACCCATGACCCTCTGTATAAATGCCTTGGTCTCGGGAAAAGGAGGCACCCCGTTAAATGAGTCAACTGTTTCCGGACCCGCATTATAGGCAGCCAAGGCCAAAATTTTATCGTTCTCGAATCGCTTTAACAGGAGACTGACGTATCGGGTCCCGCCAAAGATATTTTCTTCGGGATCAAAGGGGTCTTCCACCGCCATATCATCCGCTGTCCCGGGCATCAACTGCATGAGTCCCTGTGCCCCTTTGGTAGAAACCGCCTTGTGATTAAACCCCGATTCGGCCTTGATAATCGCCCTGATAAGATGAGGGTCTATCCCGAACTGTACCGATGCCTGTTTGATAATCCCTCTGTACTCCTCAATATATTCCATCGGTGTCTTCCGGGTGCCACGGATATAGATACGGTATCGGCTGTCTGTCTTTATGTTGGTAAAGTGCCACACCCCATTCTCGTCCACATAGCGGTAGATCTCCGCCCGTGCAGGGACATTCAAGGGTGAGAGCGCGAGAGCTATGGCAACCCCCCAGCATAACCCCCAGCATAACCGTGAAAGGGTCCTTTTCAACCTAATTTCTTCCAATCTGAAAGGAAATTCTCTAGGCCGATATCCGTCAGAGGATGCTTGATCAACTGCCTGATCACTTTGAAAGGGATCGTGGCAATGTCCGCGCCCATGAGGGCCGCATCCAGCACATGGATCGGATTACGAATGCTCGCAACGATGACCTCTGTCTCGAAGGCATAGTTTTCATAGATCGTCAGGATTTGCTCCACCAGTTCCATCCCCACATGACTGATGTCATCAAGCCTCCCAACAAAGGGGCTGATGTAGGCTGCGCCGGCCTTGGCCGCCATCAATGCCTGGACCGGTGAAAAACAGAGGGTCACATTGGTCTTGATCCCTTCCCGGGCCAAGGTCGTGACGGC
>CAZACO010000740.1:731-2615 GCA_964483185.1 uncultured Desulfobacteraceae bacterium | reverse complement strand
TCCGGGCAGGCTTTTTCCATCTTGGTCTCATACTTGAGCATGCATTCACCGCATTCCATCTGAACATTGGGAACATCCCCGAACCTTTTCTTGATTTCTTCGGGCGAAAGGTGCTGAACAGCGCTACAGCCGCACTGGGGACATGATGTTTCGATTCGATAATGTTTTTTAGTCATGGTCTACCTCCTTTGTTCCGTTTAATAATACATGACCTCAGGTGTGAAGCTTCCCGCCCTGAAGGGCGGGGGTTCTGCCTTCCGGCAGTGCTTCGCGCCCGGTAAGGATTTAAGCTAATTTAATATAGCTCCCCTTGACCCCTTCCTAAAGGACGGGGCTTGCGGGGAGCGTTCCGGTCAAGCTACAGCAGCTTGTTCAATATGTCTGCGAACAGGATATTTTCCCGGGATGCAATCTCCCGTATGGTTTTACCGGTTTCATGGGCTTTTTTGGCGATTGCCGCAGCCCGGTCGTACCCGATGTAGGGGACCAAACCGGTTGCCAGGGCCAAACTCTTTTCGATGAAAGCTGCACAGGTTTCGCGATTGGCGGTAATTCCGCTGATGCATTTTTCGGCAAAAATGTCGGATGCCGCCGCCAGCAGAGAAATCGACTGCAAAAGATTATACGCGATCACCGGCAGCATGGCGTTCAGTTCAAAATTACCCCCCTGGCCGCCTATCATAATAACGGTATCGTTTCCCATGACCTGCGCGGCCACCTGAATCACCGCCTCGGGAATGACCGGGTTCACTTTTCCGGGCATAATCGAAGATCCGGGCTGCAATTCAGGAATCGTAATTTCTCCCAGCCCGCAGCGGGGACCCGAAGCCAGCCAGCGGATATCATTGGCAATCTTGACAAGACTGACGGAAACGGTTTTTAAAGCCCCGCTGGTTTCCACGGCAGCATCCCTGGCGGCCTGAGCCTCGAAACGGTTCTTTGCCGGCCTGAAATGCAGCCCGGTGTCCTCGGAGATCAGGGCGATGACTTTGGCTGCAAAATCCGGATGGGTGTTCAAACCGGTCCCAATGGCGGTTCCTCCCAGGGCCAGTTCAGCCAGCCTTTCTTCGACGGCCTTTAGTCTGGCTACACCCAGCTCTATTTGCCGGGCGTAGCCCGAAAACTCCTGGCCAAGGTTCAGCGGCACGGCGTCTTGCAGGTGGGTCCTGCCGATTTTTTTAATGCGATCAAATTCTAAAGTCTTTTGAAGCAGGGTTTGATGCAGCACATCAAGCGACGGAATCAGCCGTTCGGTGATGGACGTCCATGCCGAAACATGCATCGCCGAAGGAATGACGTCATTGCTCGACTGGCCCAGGTTGACGTGGTCATTGGGGTGAACCGGGGTCTTGCCGCCTTTTCTACCGGTCATGATCTCGTTGGCCCGCGCCGCGATGACTTCATTCATGTTCATGTTGGTGGAAGTACCGGATCCGGTCTGAAAGACATCCACCACAAACTGGTCGTCAAATTTTGCTTGGATGACTTCCCGGGCGGCCTGTACAATCGCCTTGGAAATATCTTTTTTCAAAAGCCCAAGATCCAGGTTTACCCGGGCGGAACATTGCTTGATCAGTGCAAGCGCATGAATAAATGACGCCGGAAGCGTCAACCCGCTGACAGGGAAATTCTCAGCCGCCCGCTGGGTTTGCGGCCCGTAATAGGCATCTTCCGGAACCCGCACGGTTCCCATGGTGTCTTTTTCTTCCCTGAATTTCATGAACCGACCTTTTACAGTAAACAGTGAACGGTAAACGGTAAACAGTTATCTGTATTCAGCAACCCGAAACTTGATACTCGAAACCCGTAACCCGTAACCCGAATCAAGCTTCGGCCAGCAATGCCTGCAGCGCGGTTTCCAACTGCGGAAGTTTGTCTGTCAGC
>CAZACO010000740.1:0-721 GCA_964483185.1 uncultured Desulfobacteraceae bacterium | reverse complement strand
CGGTGAATAGTGAACAGTTGTCGATATTCACCATTTTGCAACCCGTAACTCGCGACCCGCAACCCATTCAACCTTTCAACCATTTAACCATTCAACAAATTAACTAATCAACCAATAACATCAACCCTGATCAAGCAGTGCCTGCAGCCGTTGCGGATCATACTGCTGCGAGATTAAAGGCCCCTGCTTTAAGGCATCGATACGATCCGTAAAAATCGGCTTTTCTTTTTGATAATAAATCCCGATGGGTATTTTGTCCCCCTTTTGCCGGGTAAGTCCCATGGCGTTTTCAATGCTATCCGGAATGTAACCCTCATCCGACAGATCATAGACGCGCTGCTTGTACCAGTCAAAGGTATTGACCCGGTTGAAGGAGACGCACGGCTGCAGAATTTCGATCAGGGCAAACCCCCTATAGCTCATCCCCGCACGGATCAGCGCGCCAAGATGGTCGATCCGTCCGGAAAAGCCGCGCGCCACAAACCCGGCACCCAGGGAAAGCGCGACCGCAAGGCCGTTAAACGGTTCCGAAATCACGCCATGCGGCTGCAGCGGCGTCTTCATGCCCAAATCCGAGGTGGGCGAAGCCTGGCCCTTTGTCAGACCGTAGATTTTGTTATTATGCACCAGCAGGGTAAGATCCATATTGCGGCGAACGGCATGCATGAAATGGTTGCCGCCTTCACCGTAACAGTCGCCGTCGCCGGAATTAACCAGGATT
>CAZACO010000739.1:0-2616 GCA_964483185.1 uncultured Desulfobacteraceae bacterium | reverse complement strand
AGGCCGCGGTGCCGAACTTGTCGTAGTCGGCCGCCGCCACCACGCGCACGCTGAAATCGGTGAGGTTGTCCGGCAGGTCGATGACGATGTCGGCCCGGCCGTTCACCACCGGAATGGCGGGATTGATGTAGGGCACGGTCTGGAAGTTGCGCCGCACGGTCGTTTTCTTGAAGAGATCGTCGGCCTTGGCGCTGCGCAGGCTTTCGGCCTCCATCTTGCTGGCGTAATCGTCGCCGCCCGGAATTTCCTCCAGGGGAATGTTGCCCACCACGTCGTTGCGCGTCTCGGAGAAGCGCAGTGAGGATGTGACCGGATCGATGAACGCTGTCAGGGGCCGCAGGGGCCTTTCCTTGCCCAGGGAGAGCACGGCGCGGTCCACCAGCCAGAGGCAGGCCGTACCGTTCACCGGCCGGCCCCGGGAGTCGCCGACCAGAATCTTCATGGGCAGTTTTTTACCGGGCAGGCTGGTGCGTTCGTGCTCCAGCTTTACCTTCAATTGGTTGCGCACCGAGTTGACCCCCACCCAGGTGGTGTTGGCCATGGCGATCGGTTTGCCGCGGTCGGCCCGGCCGGTGTACTTTTCACCCGTGCCCTCCAGGCGGCCGCGCATGAGCAGCGCGTGCACGGGCACGCGGGGCACCATGTTCTCCTCCACGGTGAAGGAGAAGAGTCCCTGGCCGCCGTGCACGGTCACCCAGTGGTAGTCGTTGCGGTCGGGCCGTTCCAGCACCACCAGGGCAAAAGCGTCCTGGAAGGGGCTTTTGAGAAGCAGGGTGGCCTTGTCGCCCGGGTCGTAGGAATTCTTGTCGAGCGAGGTCTCGAACACGTTGGCGTAGGATTTCTGCCAGCTGACCGGTTCCTTGCCGGCCAGGTAGAAGTCCGTCTGCACCTTCTGCAGGCGTCCCAGGTTGTCCTTGGCCAGCACCTCCACCACGTAGACGCCGGCTTCGGCGGCGGGTACGTCCACGGTCAGGGGGCCGGAAGAGGACGTAAAACTCTTTTCAAAGAGTTTCTCGTCCACCACGTCGGTGTGGTACTTGACCTCGCCGGTGGTGAAATCGGTTTCCGACAGGTAGGAGTGCCACTGGCGGTGGTAGAGCCGCACGGTCAGGGCCTTGCCGGACAGGGGCTTCTCATCGTGGTCGATAATCACCACCTGGGGCCGGACGTCCTTGGCGTCCTTGTAGAAACGGTCCGCCTTGAGGCCGATGGCGAAGGAGGGCACGGCGATCACCTGTTTGACCGCGGTCACGGTCTGGGCATCGGCGCCGCGCACCGTGGCCTCCACCACGTAGATGCGGGGCACGCCCTCATGCTCGAGGGCGGGATTGATGGACAACCGCGCCGAGCCGTCGGCGTCGGTGGTGTCGCGCTTGACCCCGCCGCCCTCGGCGTCGTAGATGCGCCCGCCGGACACGGATTCGTCGGTGGAGAAGCGGAACCCCGGCAGTCCCTTGGGCCGGATGGCGTAGGGGTACTTGGTGATCTCCCAGGTCACGTTCTCGCCCACCACGCGGCCGCCCGCGTAGTAGTCGGCGGTGAGGGTGATCTCGAATTTGCGGTCGAGCGGCACCCGGTCGGGCCCGGAGAGGGTGAGTTCAAAGCGGGGCACGCGGTAGGCTTCCTTTTTAAACTCCACGTCGGCCAGGGTGGTGCCCTCTTTTTCATCCTGCAGCCGGACGCGGTAATCGCCGGTGGGCAGGTCCGGCTGGTCGAATTTATGGGAGAGCCCGCCGTTGGGTCCCAGGGTCACGGGGAAGGTCCACTGCTTGCCGCCCGGGCCGTAGACCAGCAGGTTGCGTTTCCGGCCGGGATCGTCGGAAAGGATCAGGCCCTGCCGGCGCAGGCGCACGTAGCCCATGATGTACACGGGTTCCTCGGGCCGGTAGAGGGGGCGTTCGGTGAAGAGGTAGGCGCGCCGCCGGGCGGTTTCGCGCTCATGGTGCGGTTCTGAGCCCAGCCAGGAAAGCCAGCGGGAGTTGTAGCGCGACCAATGGTTATTGATGAACGAGGGCGGCGGCCGCGTGGGATCGAAGACCAGCCGGTCCTCGCCCGAGGCGATAATGATGCGGCGGATCGGTTCCTCAATGCGGGCGCGGTGCTCGTAACGGAAAAACCCCTGCCGGTCGGTGGTGCCGGAGATGACCGGCGTCCATTCGCGGCTTTTACGTTGCTCGCCCTCCACGGTCACGCGCGCGCCCGGCACGGGCCGACCGGTCTTGAGCGACGTGACCACGAACGTGACAGCGTTCTCCTCTTCGATGGTGGATAAGCAGAGGTCGGTCACGGCCAGGCGCACGTAGATGCGCCGCGTACCCGCGCCCAGCAGGCGGTAGCCCACCAGGTAGGTGCCCGGCGCGTCCGATCCCGAAATTTTTTCCAGGAGCGGCGCCAGATTGACGCCGAAGCGGCTTTCACCCGAACTCTCCTTGATGGGCAGGGAGACGATCTGGGACACGGGCGGCGATCCCAGAAGACGGATCTGGGCGGTCAGGTTCTGTGCGTAGTCCGGTTCCTCTCCGGGCATGGGCGGACGCGATTCCTCGTCCACGGCCAAAGGGTCGGAGGTGAAGGGCCAGAAATTCCGATTCTCCGGGTCGATCTTGTACACGCGCA
>CAZACO010000738.1:0-2616 GCA_964483185.1 uncultured Desulfobacteraceae bacterium | reverse complement strand
TGACCTCTTACCAAATGTTTCACGTGAAACACGGTTTTGGCTTTTCAATCTGAAACGTTTGTGCTATCAATCCTCCGGTTGCGATCGTTTTCTTGTCCTGGCCAAGGCGGCCTCTTTGGGATACGATCAACAGAGCATTTCTTTATAAATGAAAAAGGCAACCGTTTACAGGTTCAACGTTCAGGGTTAAAGACAAAGAATCTACTGAAGACCCGAGGTCAACCCAAAACGGTGCCTTTGCCACATAATTGCCAATGCGCCGGCAATTTTCAGATTGGCAATGACGAAGCCGGGCGCTTCTCATATAAATGCGCATCCAAAATGGAGTCCGAGGACAGAATGAACCCTTGAACCCCTGAACCTTTGAACCCGTGGACGCCTGCTGAAAAAAAATACGCCGGTGTTTATCTGCCTTATGGGACATGTGATCTCTATTTCCAACCAGAAAGGCGGTGTGGGAAAAACCACAACCGCCGTAAACCTCTCTGCTTCCATTGCCGCAGGAGAGAAGGATTGCCTTTTGATCGACTGCGACCCGCAGGGGAATGCCAGCACCGGTCTGGGTGTTGATCCGGCCACCCTTGAACAGGGGCTGTATGACGTTTTGATTGGGGGGATGCCTCCTGAAACGGCGATTACCGAGACACTCCTTCCGAGGCTCCACCTGATCGGCGCTACCCGGAATCTGATCGGGGCCGAGGTGGAGATGGTCTCCATGAAGGGAAAGGAGTTCCTGCTCCGAAATGCGATTAGCGAGCTCAGGAAACGATATGACTACATTTTTTTGGATTGCCCCCCGTCTTTAGGATTCCTGACGGTGAATGCCCTCACTGCTGCAGAATCCGTTTTGATCCCGCTCCAATGTGAATATTATGCCTTGGAAGGTCTCTCCCAGCTATTGACGACGGCAAAAGCGGCAAAAAAAGGCCTTAATCCGGGGCTCCGCCTTGCCGACATTTTGTTGACCATGTATGATAGCCGGAACAATCTGTCGCATCAGGTGGAGGATGAGACCAGGGCCCTTTTCAAGGACCGGGTTTTCAAGACGGTCATCCCGCGCAATGTACGCTTAAGCGAGGCCCCGAGTTATGGAAAACCGATTATTCTTTATGACATAGCCTCCAAAGGGGCGCAATGCTATCTCGCCCTAGCGAGAGAGCTGATCGGGAGGGGATAGGCAGCGATGACAAAAAGAAAGGCCCTTGGAAAGGGGTTGTCGGCCCTGATTCCAGACGCCGACAAACTTGACGAGAGAGAACAGCAGTTTTTCCAGTGTCCCATAGAGGCGATTGTACCGAATCCGTATCAGCCCAGGCAGGATTTCTCATCGGTTGAACTGGATGAAATGGCGGCATCGGTCAGGGAAAAGGGGGTTATCACGCCGCTCCTGGTCAGCCGGACAGAGGACGGGTACCAGCTTATCGCGGGCGAGCGGCGCTGGCGGGCCGCTCAGAAGGCGGGCCTCGCGCGTGTCCCGGTGGTTGTCAGGGAAGTCACCCCTGGCGAGTCCCTGGAACTGGCGCTGATTGAAAATATTCACAGAAAAGACCTGAATCCGATCGAAGAGGCGGTTGCCTATGGGAAACTGTTAGAAGAGACCGGGATGACCCAGGAGGCATTGGCCAAAAGATTAGGCAAAGATCGTTCCTCGATAACCAATCTCTTGAGACTTCTGAGGCTGCCGGCAGGCATCCAGAAGGATGTGATAGACGGACGTCTCAGTATGGGCCATGCCCGGTTGTTAGCCGGACTCAAGGGTAGCCAGGAGCAGAGGGCCCTGCGGGACGCCATCGTCAAGAAAGGGCTCTCTGTCAGGCAGTCGGAGGCATTGGCAAGGAGAGGAAAGGGTTCCGCAGCCTCAGGGAAGGGGGGCCCTGAAAAGGACCCCTATGTGCGATCGTTGGAAGACAACCTCAAGCGGTCTCTTGGCACGAAAGTGGAGATCAAGAGAAGGGGCAGCAAGGGTCATATTATGGTATATTTCTATTCCGATGACGAGTTGGACAGGTTGATTGAGCTGTTCGCCTGATTGCCCCGCTGTTTCCATTTCCGCTCCTCTCCCCTGATAAGCCGTTGAATATTTTCTTTGTGCTTGAGGCAGATCAAGAGCGCCATGATGATCGAGACAATGATGAAAGGGTGTGGTTTTCCAAACAATATGAGGAAGAGGGGCATGGCGCCAGCTGAAATGATGGACCCCAGAGAAATGAAGTCCCATATGGCCACCAGCAGGATGAACAGGATGAGCCCGCACAGACATGATAACGGTGACATTGCCAAATAGACGCCCAATGCCGTTGCGACCCCTTTTCCCCCTCGAAATCCAAGAAACAGAGGGAACATGTGACCTAACAAAGCGCAGAGTCCGATGCCGGCGAAGGCAATGTCATACAGGGTCCCTGTTTGGGGGGAATGGATAGAGAAAAGAAGCATCGGGACCAGGCCTTTGAACATGTCAAGCATCAAGGTGATGATCCCCCATTTCATGCCGAGTTCCCTGGCTACATTGGTGGCGCCGATATTGCCGCTCCCCCGCTGGGTGATGTCAATGCGAGCGACATATCTGGCGATAACTTTTCCAAAGGGGATTGAGCCTATGACATAGGCCGCGACCGC
>CAZACO010000737.1:0-2619 GCA_964483185.1 uncultured Desulfobacteraceae bacterium | reverse complement strand
GCTGATATCGATTCCCCGTTCCTGTGCGCGCGCCTCGTACCAGGCCATTTCGTCCTTGGGAGGCGGCGCCACTTCCTCATCCGGTTTTCGGACCAGGCGAATGGCCCCGGACGGGCAGGCGCTCACGCAGAGGCCGCAGCCGATACATCGCTCCCTGACGACCTCATAACTGTCCACACCTTCATGAATGGCGTTTACCTGGCAGCGTTCATCTGCACAGATGCCGCAGGCTTCACATGTGTCGGGGTCGATCTCAGCGAAATAATAGGAGTTGACCACCCTGGATGCCGGGATGTTCAGGTCGTTGATCCCTCGGAGTACGCCGCAACAGCATCCGCAGCAGTTACAGATGAAGAAATGACCGCCCTCCACGTTCCAGGTGAGATGAACCAGACCGGCCTCCTCGGATGTGTTGAGGATCTTATAGGCCTCTTCTCTGGAGATGGGACGGCCTACTTTGGCTTCGTCGAAGACATTGGGTACCGGGGCGATGGCCAGACAGACTTCTATCGGCTTGTCACACCGATTGTCCAGGAGCCCCTGTTCCTTTTTGCAGATGCAGTCGCTGACGAGAAAGGATTGACCGTTTTCCATAATAGCGGAAACCCTCTCATAGGTGAGGGCCTCGTGCCTGGCCGGGATCTCTCTTTCAACAGGGACCACCTGCATGAACTGAGGCGTTTTCTGAAAGAACTGCCTGCCGTAAACCTCCATGTACGCCTCGCACATTTCAGCCAGTTCCCGGTCCATGTGCGGGAGCTGGAATTCATAGATGCCGAAGGCCCATGGCACCATCTTGAATATTTTCATGGGGCCGAACTTGACACCGAAGATCTGGCCTCTCTCCCACATGCGGGTCAGCAGTTCCTCAAGACCCTCCAGGGGACGGCCCGTACGTTTGGCAATCTGTTCCGGGGTTTCAAAGATCAATTTCAGATCGCAGAAGAGGTCAGCCTGTTCGGGCTGGAATATCCGCTTGAGCAACCTGATTTCAACACCGTCTCCGGTGGGAGGAAACCCGTTGGGAAGCGAGTCAAGGACCTTGGCCAGTTTACGATATACATCGTCACTCATAGCGGTATACCCTCCTGTGTGAATTTCGTTTTCATCACTCCACCACTCCGTGAAGGCCTGGGGCCGATCTTCAATCGTCGCAAATGTAAGGAGGTGCTATTCAGGAGGAATGTTCAGAGACCGTCTTTGGCCGCTATGGTAAATGAAGGGACGTTCCATCGCGAGCCCTTAGACCAACAGGTATTTCTTCCTCACCTCTTTGTTCTCTCTCAAGTCATCGATGGTCCCGTGATAACGGATCACCCCGTTATCAATGACATATCCCCGGTCGCTGAGACGTACGGCAACCTTCAGGTTCTGCTCGGCCAATAAGACGGTCAGACCTCTGTCCCGCAGTTTGCCGATCCGTTGTTCCAGATCCTCCACGATCAGGGGGGCGAGACCCTCTGTGGGCTCATCCAGCAAGAGAAAATCGGGGTTGGTCATGAGGGCCCGGGCAATGGTCAGCATCTGCTGCTCCCCGCCGCTCAGAAATCCGGCCTTGCGGGAGTTGATGCGGCCGAGGGCAGGAAAAAAATCATAGATGCTCTCCTTGGTCCATGGGATCCCTCTATAGCGGGACACCTTGCGCGCCGATATCTCGAGGTTGTCTCCTACGGTCAAATCGGCAAAGACCCGGCGGTTGTCAGGCACATATCCGATGCCCTGGCGGGCCAGTTGATACGGTTTTTTCCCCTTTATGGCCTTCCCCTTGAAATGGATCGTCCCCTGTTTGGGCGGGGTCAGGCCCATGATGCTTCGCATGGTGGTGCTTTTTCCGGCACCGTTCCTGCCCAGGAGACAGACGATTTCTCCGGCGGGCACATGGAGCGATACCCCGAACAGGATGTGACTCAGGCCGTAGTAGGTATGAATTCCTTCCACTTGCAGCATGGTCAGGCCCCTCCCAAGTAGCATTCCTGAACCTGACGGGAGTTCCGCACGGCCTCAGCCCCTGCCTGGAGAATGGTCACCCCCTGATGCATGACCATGATGCTCTGGGCAGCATTGAAAACCACCTCCATATCGTGCTCGCAGAAGAGGATGGTGAGTCCCTGTGAATCGGCCAGTCGCCGGATGAGCGCCATGGTCGCAGCGGTTTCTTCGGCGGACATGCCTGCAGTAGGCTCATCAAGGACCAGTAACTTGGGCCTGTTGCCCAGGGCGATGGCGATTTCCAGGGTCCTCTGGTCGCCATGGGCCAACGAACCTGCTGCGGCATCGGCCTTATCTGAAAGGCCCACGTTATCCAGGATCGCCTGGGTCTCCTCCACCACCAATGTTCGAGCCGGACGAAAAAACCGGGTGCTTTTTCTCTGCTGGGACAGGACGGACACCTGCACATTCCTGAAGACGGTGAGACGAGGGAAGATATTGGCTATCTGAAACGACCGGGCGATCCCTTTTCTGCAGATCTCATACGGAGGGAGACTGCCGATCTCTTCATCGTTGAAGACAATCTGTCCCCTGTCCGGCTTGAGCTGTCCGGTGATCAGGTTGAAAAGGGTTGTCTTTCCCGCGCCGTTGGGCCCGATGACTGCCACCAACTGGCCGGCCTCCACCGTG
>CAZACO010000736.1:0-2622 GCA_964483185.1 uncultured Desulfobacteraceae bacterium | reverse complement strand
TCCAGGAAATGTTGGATAAGTTCGCAACCGCAAAGAGTATCCTGAACAAGAAAACGGGATCGGATGAGGTTTATTATGCAGCGCTTGAGACTATCGGCGTAAAGCACGCCAACGAGATCAAGAAAGTCGCTGACGGCAATAAGCTGTTGGCTGAGTTCAGGACATTTTTAAACCCGAAAAAAGAAACCTTCCCGCCAGAATAGGTTTGACAAAGGGATATAATTATGATACAAAAACGATAGACAAATGGATAAGACATGATAAACCGTAAATTTAGAACAGGCTCAAGGATTCCAAGCAAGAAAACTTGCAAGGGCGGAGACTTATCCCTCCGTGTCTATCCTTGGGCCTGTTGTGCGTTTGGGGTAATATCATAGAAGCACTATTAATCCTCTTGTTGACCTACCATAAAACCAAATTAGAAAAACGAACCAACTTTCCATACGATAAAGAAACATCCCGCAAATTAGATTTGATTCAAGCATTATTGGATACGATATGACCAGACAAGAAAAGATGCTTAAATCAGCACTCATATACAGAGAGCAATATAATTTTAGCATCATTCCATCAAGTAAAAATAAAATCCCATTACTCAAAAGGAACGAAGATGGTACGGGTGGTTGGAAGGAATATGAAGAGCGATATCCCACAGTTGAAGAAATAAATAAATGGTGGGGAACGAATTATCCTGGTGCAAATATTTCTTTGGTTTGTGGCAAATTGTCTAACCGGGTTGTTGTGGATGTTGACACATACAAGAATCCAAAAGCCCTTGAACTGATTGAAGATGTAACACCTGATAGTTTATTAATGCCAATCGTTGATACCCCAAGGGGTGGTGAGCATAGGCATTTCTTGTGGGATGAGAAGGCACCGAATTCTGGTGACAATGATTTATTTATAGATGTAAAGAGTGAAGGTGGTTTGGCATTGCTTCCTCCAAGTGTATTTCAAGGCAAAGAATACGCTTGGCGAAATGGATTTAGTATCAGCAAATTACCTACTCCTTACTTACCTGATTCTTATATCTCTTTCTTTAACAACTATATATACAAGAAGAGTAACTATAGTAAAGACAATATACTATATACTATAGAGGGGGATGCTAAAAACGACGGTTTGTCCACGCTTGTCCATGAAGTGTCCAAATCAAGTCCAAACTTGTCCACGGGTGTCCACAAAATCCAAATTCCTGATGGAAAACGGGATGTTATGTTATTCCATTTAGCTAATTATTTGATAAAAAGCGGAATGAATCCTGATGAAGTCAGATTATATCTATTATTATTTGCAAATAACTGTTGTGAAGTTGGCAAGAGGCCATATACGGAACAGGAGGCAATACGAAAAGTAGAGTCTGCTTTGCAACGTGGAGAAGTTAGAATCAGGAATTTAGCTGAGGATGTAAGAGAGTTTATTGACGATGCTAATGGAGTCTTCATGTCCACAGAAGTCCACAAATATACACAAGTGTCCACAAGGAAGGAGAAGAAAAACATTTCTGAAATCCTAAGAAGGTTGGTTGAAGATGGATTGATTGAACGTCACGGAAGCAAAAACGGGTGTTTCAGGAAGATAAATAAAAGCCTTAGTTTGGTAAATTTCAATCAAATAGAAGAGGGGGAGCCTGTTGATATAAGATTGCCATTTGCGCTTGAAAGATATGTTGAGATTGAACCTGGGGATATTGTGTCGTATTCGGCCCCACCTAATGCTGGTAAAACAGCAATTATGATTGAATGCGTAAAACTTAACATGAGGAAATATAAGACGTATTATTGGAGTACTGAAATTGGCAGGAGAAATATTAGAAAACGTATTGCTAAGCAAGATCAAGTTCCGCTTGATAAATGGAATTTTGAGTTCTCGGATGATTTTGGAGATTATACAGACGCCATAAAGCAAGATCCTAACGGTTTACATATCATTGATTATGTGGAAATGAAGGGCGACCAACAGATATATGAAATCCCAAAGATTCTAACAAGTATCCATGATGAACTAAAAAACGGCGTTGCCATTATTGCATTGCAGATGAATAAAGACAAAGATCATTCATTTGGGGGCCAACAAACCTTGGCTAAACCCTCTTTGGCTGTAATGATAAAGCCTGATTTCCCAGGATCTAAAATGACAGTATTGAAGGCAAAAAATCATCGGACAGATGAAAATCCGTATCGTTTTCAAATAGATTTTAAAATAGTTAAGGGAATTAATCTTATTCCCCAGGGTGTTTGGGGGCCGGAGGTATAAAATGGATGATAATGGAATAATATATTTTATTCAAATGGGAGAAAGTGGACCTATTAAAATTGGTAGTACAATAAACCTTGAAAACAGGCTGTCTGGATTGCAAACCGGAAACCCTGAAAAACTAAAGGTATTGTTTTCGATTGATACGAATAAAATGAGGTTGTCTGAATCGAACCTTCATTCTCGGTTTAGATATCAAAGAATGGAGGGTGAATGGTTTAGGCCAGATGAGTTTTTATTAGAATCAATTGATGTTTTGAGGGAAGGTGGATGGGACGCATATAATGATATTGTTTTTGACGAAGTGATGGGTGCTGGTCCTGTATGGAATGCTATTGCAGGACATTATGAAGGCTTTAAACAAGT
>CAZACO010000735.1:0-2622 GCA_964483185.1 uncultured Desulfobacteraceae bacterium | reverse complement strand
CCCGCATTTGAGTACACATTGCGGTTCTCAACCAAATCGTAAATGTACACCAGATTGGGAGCAGTACTGATAATTTTATCAATGAAATTCTTGTTCTCTTCAAGCGCCTCCTTTTCCTGCTTCCGATCGGTTATGTCTCGCTGCATACCCCATATGCGAACAAGGATGCCATTTTCTACGACCGCAGTAAACGATTCGGACAAATAGATCGGGTGTCCTTCCTTATCCACGTCCAGGGTCTCGATATCGCGCACCTGATTTCGTGGTGCCCTGACAGCCAATACTGCCCTTTCTCCATACTCGGGGGCAAACTCTGTTGCTGGACGGCCGATCATATCCTGAGCCTGAAGACCGTACATCCTTGCCAAAGCATCATTCACTTCGCCCACAATGGCGTGTTTAGAAATGCTCGCCACGAGGTCCTTATCCGGAACGTCAACCAGGATAGGCGCGGTGAAATCGATGCGGTAGATTCCCTCGCTTGCGTTGACAACGAAATTACGGTAACGCTCCTCGCTTTCGCGTAGAGCTTTCTCAGTCTCCTCCCGGTGGATAGCCTCTTTTTGAAGTTCCTCTACTTTTCGTTCCAATTCTTCATAGGTGGGTTTCCCGGTCATCTGTAGATTCTCCCGATATCCTCACAAAATGAAAAAACCCCAAACCCCTTGTTTTTCAACCTACGTCCCTTCCTCAAGGGATGCCCCCATGCGGCCCAACAGCGCGGCAGGAATCTTCGGCACTTCGCAATTGAAATTCAAGCGCAGCATTCGAATTACACTCGCACGATCTCGGCCTCATCAAGCGTGACATCGGTTCGACGCACAAGCCTGGCCTCGTCGTCCCGGCGCTTCAACAGGCCGTCCAGCCCCTTGTTTTCCCACAGTCGCTTCATGGCCCGGATCTGATCGGAGATGCCAACATAATCCTGCTGAACCACCAGGCCTTTTATGGCCGCCATTTCTGTTCTGCGGGGACCGCTCAGGGACGTCCCCCTATTGTAGACGAGCGACAACAAAGCGGCCTGGGCATTGGGGTGCAGGTGTTCCACACCCGGATAGACCCTGGCGGTGGCTGCTGCATACCGGCCTAGGGTCGATTCGTAGAACACGCTCTGGGCGGCTTCCAACGGGATGGAAATGGACTCAACGTTCCCCAGAACCTGCCCGGCCCCGTCACCCTTTAACCCGCAGACGGTAACGAGCTTTTCCAGATCCATCTCGGGCAGCTTTCTTGACCAGTCTTTGCGCGTCTGTTGCCCGTTGTTATATCCCAGATCGTAGCCGATGCCGATGGTAATGCCGGACCCCCCTCCGGGCCAAGTAGGGTGCGAGAGGAATTTCCTGTAATACGATGCCGAAGAGATCTCATGCCTCACGATCTGCTGGAGTCCCTTTTTCGATACGGTTAAGGAAAGGTGCTCAGCCGCAGCTTCCCGCTCCTGTTCGTCAAAAAGGGCATTTTCCAATGCGGTAAGTGTGGTGGGCCCGATGACCCCGTCGGACGGAACACCCAGGTATGACTGAATTCGCTTGATCCGCTCTTTTGTATCGCCTTTTGCCATGACTGTACCCCCAATAGTTGATGTACCCGGGTCCCCCTTCCCTGCCCATCAGAGAAGGAGTAACTTACGAATCCGCCCTTTTCTTTCTCGCAAAGCCCCAGGAAAAGGAGCGGCCGAATTCTTCTGCTCCGCCGGCCCTGACGCCGGCAAGAAAGGCATAGGCCATCCACTTTTTCATGCCCGCCTTGGTCACCAGGTCGCTGAAGAACTTGGCATCCACCCGCTTCCTTTCGGCAGCGTTTCCCAATCCTCCATAGGCGTAGCACAGATCGTGCGGCAGACAGCATTTGTAGGTGATATCCTGCCAATCGCAGCCCGTAAAAAGCCCCATGACCTGGTCCGGCAGGCAGGAGCAGCCGTCGAATTCCCACTCTTTGAATTGGTCAGCGCCCGCCTCGATGCGGGAAACGAGATAGTCCAGCTTGAAGTGCCGGCACAGTTCAAGGGCCCATTCGGTCGTGATGATTTCTTTGATTTCAGGAAGTTTCATTTGAAGACTCCTTTAAAATCCCGCCTTCCGGCTCAGGATATAGGTGATGTGGTAATGGAATTCCATGTCCATGACATCGCCCTCCTATCGCAGGAATGATTTGGGAATGCTGTCTTCTTCACTGATCCGTGCGGCTCTACCTCACGAAACGCCTGACACAGCCCCGTGATGCCGAACCGCTCGGCAGCAAGATGCTTCGCTAACGCCATGAACTGTCTCTCGGCCTTTTCCGTTACTGAATCGGTTCTGCCAACCTAACAACCCAAAGACGTTCCTCGTCACAAGTATCTCTCGCTAAGATAGCTGATATAATCCTTATGTTGTCTTCGCAATTGGTTTGCCAAAGAGGCAATCAGCTTCTGATAGGTGAGCGAATGGAATTTGATTCCATCCGCTTTGGCAACGCTGGCGAACTCTTTCACCTCACCCCGATGCCGTCCCCCCTGCTCACCAAGGGCGTCATACCAAAGGTAAAGAAGGCGAAAACCATCTCTACCAAATTGACGCTTCAATCCGAGGATGTGTTTAACGAGTTGGGCAGGGTGCAAGTGTAAGAAGTCATGATCTTCGG
>CAZACO010000734.1:0-2628 GCA_964483185.1 uncultured Desulfobacteraceae bacterium | reverse complement strand
GTTAGAATTCGAATGACACGGATGGGGGCAAAAAAGAAGCCGTTTTACCGTCTGGTAGCGGCCGATTCACAAGCGCGTCGGGATGGAAGGTTTTTGGAGATACTGGGCTATTACGATCCGACCAAGGACCCTGCGGTGGTAAAGATTCACAAGGAGAAGGTTGACTACTGGCTTGGAAAAGGTGCGCGCGTTTCGGAATCGGCCCTGGCCCTCCTGAAAAAGGAAGGAGTGATGCAATCCCATTCAGCGTCAAATTGATGTGGCGTTTCTGTGCGATCAGATGGGAGGTGAATCGAGATGAAGGATTTGATTTCGTATATTGCGAAAGCGCTCGTGGATAAGCCAGAAGAAGTGGCCGTCACGGAAATTGAGGGAGAACAGACATCGGTTATCGAGCTGAAAGTAGCCAAGGAAGATCTGGGAAAAGTCATCGGCAAGCAGGGTCGTACCGCACGCGCCATGAGGACGATTCTCAGCGCCGCCTCCACAAAAATTAAGAAACGATCGGTTTTGGAGATTATAGAATAGAATTGAAATCCGGTTTATCCGGCAATCTGCTCCTTTTGGGAAAGGTAATCAGACCTCATGGATTGGAGGGCCTTCTCCGGGTCTGGTCCTACGCACGGTCTGAGGCGTCATTTTTGGATGCCGGGGAGATTATCCTAAAGCCCGTTTCGGGCAACGCCCATGAGTACAGGGTGCTGTCCGTAAGGCCCCACAAGAATGTCCTTTTAGTGCAATTGGAGGGAGTGGATTCCTTGGAACAGGCAGAGGAATTCAGGGGTTCGGAGGTTCTGGTCAGGTCTGAGGCCATTACCCGGGAAGAGGGAGAGTATTTCTGGCATGAACTTATCGGCCTTAAGGTTTTCTTGGATTCAGGGGAATACTTGGGCGCCATCTCCCGGATCATACCGGCGGGGAGTCATGAGATCTATGTGGTAGGGAGCGGCGAAAAAGAGATCTTCGTCCCGGCCACATACGAGGTCGTCAGAGACATCGATCTTGAAAACGAAACGATGACGATTTCAGCCATGGAGGGATTGTTAGATCTGAATGAAGTTTGATGTCCTTACCTTATTTCCTGAAATGATCGCCGCCTATCTGCAACAGGGTGTCCTGGGGCGAGCGATAAAAAGGGGATTGGTGGATATCGATCTCATTAATATCCGCGATTTTGCGGGGGGAAGTCACAAGACCACCGATGACCGCCCTTACGGGGGCGGCGAAGGTATGATCATGAAGCCGGGCCCGATTTACCGGGCCTTGAAATCGGTTGAGAGGAAAGATGGAAGGAGCCCTGTTATTCTCCTCAGTCCCCAGGGAAAACGGTTTAATCAATCCATTGCGTGGGAAATGTCGGGGTGGGATCAACTGATCCTGATCTGTGGCCGGTACGAAGGGGTCGATGAGAGAATCCGGTTGACCAGTATTGACCTGGAGCTCTCGGTCGGGGATTATATCTTGAGCGGCGGGGAATTGGGCGCCATGGTGATCATTGATGCCGTGGCTCGCCTGATACCCGGTGTCCTGGGGGGGGAGAGATCCAGCCTCGAAGATTCCTTTGAGGACGGTCTCCTGAAGTATCCTCAATATACCCGACCCAGGACCTTCCAGGGAAGAGAAGTGCCGGAGGTCCTACTGTCAGGGGATCATGAAAAGATCCGGGTGTGGCGCAGGAAGGAATCCCTGAGACGGACCGTCGAAAGGAGGCCTGATTTGCTCAAACAGGCAAGACTGACGGCAGAGGATAAAGCGATTTTGGCGGAATGATGAGGAGGCGTGGGTTTGCGTCTCTATATGGGGCTGATTCATTTTCCTGTTTACAATAAGAACGGTGAGAGGATCGCCTCGGCCATAACCACCCTGGATATTCATGACCTGGCCAGGTTGGCCAGGACATATGATGCCAGGGGGCTCTTCATTGTTACCCCCCTTGGTGACCAGCAGGAGCTGGTGAGGCGGATTTTAAGACACTGGACCAACGGTTATGGGGGCCGATACAACCCGCACCGGAAAGAGGCCCTTGAACTCGTTTCTGTGGTCGAGAGCCTTGAGCAGGCAATCAGCCGGATCGAGGAAATAGAGGGAATGCCCCCCATAACCATCGCGACAGATGCGTCAGATCAGAAAGACCGGTCCATATCCTACGAACAGGCAAGGGAGACCATTCGGAAGAATAAGGTGGTGGCCCTGATATTCGGGACTGCATGGGGTCTTCATGAAGAGGTGATAAGGCGGGCAGACAGTGTGTTGGTGCCCGTTTCAGGAAAAAGAGGCTACAATCACCTCTCCGTCAGGACCGCGGCTGCCATTATCCTGGATCGATTGGCAAGGTGAGAGGAGAACTGAGCGGCAGCGGAAGGGTCATCTGATTCGCCACTGCTTTGATATACGACAGAAAGAGGAGAAAGAGATGAATATCATGGAAGCGCTTGAAAAAGAACAGATGCGTGTCGATATCCCCGAATTCAAGCCGGGAGACACCGTTCGGGTACATGCCAAGATAAAAGAAGGCGAGAAAGAAAGAATCCAGGTATTTCAGGGAGTTGTTATCCGTAAGCGTAAAGGAAATACCGGAGCTACCTTTACCGTAAGAAAGGTATCCTACGGTATCGGCGTCGAAAGGAT
>CAZACO010000733.1:0-2631 GCA_964483185.1 uncultured Desulfobacteraceae bacterium | reverse complement strand
GTTCGGCGTGCCTTCAGATGAAAACGGCACAGTGGATTTAGGTCCCACGACTTTTCGCTGCGGAATATAAGAATCAGCTAAACATTTGAAACTACATAATATTGCGCAGCTCAAGCCCACTTTTAGGCAAGTTTGGCGTGAAGCTGCGTTTTTCGTTTATGAGGCTGACGATGCTGGCTTTTCGCTGGCACGAAAAGTGCTCTAATTAACGTGGATCGTTATGTCCAGATTGGGCAACCCCTGGACCTCTCTAAGGCAGGACGAAGGACGATTGACGCCCCGGTGAAATAGGAAAGAAAAGGGCATTTCACGGGGTAAAAAGGACGAAGGGGAAAGAAGGAGGGGAAAAGGGGATGAGTGATGAGTTGAAAAGGAGGACGAAGATGTTTGCCCATCGGTGTGTCAAGTTGACAGAGGCACTGCCAAATACATATCTGGGAAACCACATTCGGGGTCAATTGATCAGGTGCGCGACATCGGTTGCCTCCAATTACCGTGCGGCTCATTTGGCGCAAACCAGGGCGGGTTTTATCGCAAAACTCAGTATCGTCGTCGAAGAGGTCGATGAATCTCATTTCTGGCTGGAATTCATTATAGATGAAAATCTGATAAAAAGGAATCTTGTCGAATCATTGCTAAATGAAGCCGATGAGTTAACAGCAATCTTTATTACCTCAAGAAAAACCGCAAGAAAGAGCAAAAATGAAAAAAGATAAATCCACTACAAAACCCACTTCGAACTTCGACAATCGTCCTTCGTCCTTCGAAAACACCCACTTCGAACTTCCAAAAAAGGAGAGTGCCATGAAAAAGATCAAGGTATTACGCCATTCAAATCGAGCCCGGGACATTAACTTACGGCCTACCACCACCAGCGATGTCACGAGCCGGCAGATGCCCATGCGGGTTGTTCGGAATATCCGGCGGGGGCATCTTATTGGCGGTATGCGGGACATCGCTCATATCGGGTGGAAATCCTGGGAGCAGTTGGTTGCCGAGATGCAGCGGCTGCAGGAAAGGAATCTGCACAAAAAGGCCAATCGATTTCACAATGCCCTGAAATCGGCCCGGACCCTATGAGGCAGGTTCAAAAGCGCGAAGAAAATTTGCATACAGGCGATTAATGAGGAAGTGGAAGTGACGAATGAAGTCCGAAGTCCACGCTGCAAAGCCCGGCATCGCGTAAGCACGGACCGCTGATCACCGATAACCAATGACCCTTGGGATTTCACAAACAGGGAACTCGTATGTCGCAGCCTATGAATACAAGACATAAGATCCTTATTGTCGATGACGACCGCGATTTCAGAGAGAACCTCTCCGGCATCCTCAAGGAGGCGGGCTATACGCCTGTCACTGCGGCGACGGGAAAGGAGGCGATGAAGAGGACCCAGGACGAGGAATTTGCCGTAGCGCTGATAGACCTGAGACTTGAAGATATGTCCGGTCTTGATGTGCTCAAAGGGATCAAGGAATGCTCTCCCATGACGGAGGGGATCTTTGTGACCGGGTATGCGTCCCAGTCCTCGGCGATCGATGCAGTCAGTCTCGATGCGTACAGGTATGTGGAGAAGCCTTTCGATGTAGGAAAATTGCTCGGCGTGATTCGCAGGGCTATTGAAAAGCGGGAACTCGGCAAGGCGCTTCAGGAGAGCGAAGAGCGGTATCGCACCCTTTTTGAGGGGTCCAGAGACGCGATCTTCATTACCTCCGGAGACAGGCAATTCGTTGAGTTCAACCAGGCATCGTTGGATCTCCTGGGCTATAGTGGGGAAGAGTTCATGAAGATGAAACCCTGCGAACTATTGGCCGACCCTGGTGATTTGAGAAACCTGGAACGGGAGATGCGGGATAAAGGGTATGTAAAGGACTATGAGGTCAGGTTTCTTCGAAGTGACGGGAAAGGAATGACATGCCTGATCACCTCAACCGAGCGGCTGGCCAATGACGGAAGCATCCGGGAATACCAGTCCATTGTCAGAGATATTAGCAGACAGAAGCGAAACCGACAGAGGCTGCAAGAAACACTGAAGATGCTGCGGACAAATCTCAACGGCGTCATCCAGCTCGTGGCTCAGTTGATTGAAAAGAGGGATCCCTACACGGCCGGGCATCAACGACGCGTATCAGATCTCGCCCGTACGATAGCCCAGGAAATGGACCTTCCAAGGACTCAGAGGGATGCAATCCGTATGGCGGGTATTATTCACGATGTCGGCAAGATATCTGTTCCGGCTGAGATCCTCAGTAAGCCGGGTCATCTGACAGAAATAGAAAGGTCTCTCTTGGAGGTCCACTCCAGTATCGGTTACGACATATTGAAGGAGATAGCGTGGCCGTACCCTATTCCCGAAATCGTGCTTCAGCATCATGAAAGGATGGATGGCTCCGGCTATCCTCAAGGATTGTCTGGTAAAGATATCCTCCTTGAAGCAAGGATCCTGGGCGTGGCCGATGTTGTAGAAAGCATGAATTCTCCTCGGCCCTACAGACCCGCCCTGGGCATTGATAAGGCGTTGGAAGAGATCGAGAAGAACAGAGGAATCCTTTATGATGCAGATGTGGTGGATGTGTGTCTGAGGGTCTTCAGGGAGAAAGGCTTTGAGTGGGATTAGAGTGACAAATGTCGAA
>CAZACO010000732.1:0-2632 GCA_964483185.1 uncultured Desulfobacteraceae bacterium | reverse complement strand
GGCGGCAATCAGCAGAGGGAGTCGTTCCTTTGAAATCGTATGGAACAGGATGGCGGATTTGTCAAAATAGCGTTTGGCGACTCCGCTGGAAACAACCGCAGCCAGGACGATCAAGGCCAGCCCCAGGGACACCTTGAGCGATATTCCAGGAGCAATATTTTTTCCAAATAATTTCATTTTTTCACTTGTTTCCAATAGACCGTATCCAGGGGCGTCATCAACCCCCAGATGCTTTGATTCGTCCCACCAAGGTTCTTGTCTTGGGCAATAGCAAAAATGGGCTGGAAGATCGGGTATACCGGAAGCTCGTCAGTGATGATCTGCTGGAATTTTTTGTACAGTGCATACCGTTTGTCAAGATCAAGCTCCGAACCGGCCAGCTCCATGAGAGCATCTACAGCCGGATTGCTGTACCCCTGTGTGTTAGACCAGATAACGCCCTTGCGGATATTGGAACTCAAATAGGTCCGGTGAACCCCGATCACCGGATCCCCCCAGTTAAACACATCGTCCAAGGTCACATCGAAATCCCAGTTAGAGACTTTCTGCATCCATGCCCTGACATTCTGAGGATGTTCGATGATTGTTTCCACCCCCAGGTTTCTCAAAAAGAGCTGACGGAGGTATTCTGTAAATTTCCGGTTGTTCCCCGCTTTTTCAGGGATGTATGTCATGCGAAAGGAAAATCTTTTCCCCTCTGCGTCGCGGGGATATCCAGCCTCGTCTAATAACCGGTTCGCTCTTTCAAAATCCTGCTCATAAAGATTAACATCGGATGAGTAAAAAGGACTGTTGGATGAAATCGGCCCGGTCTCTATGGCCGTTTCCCCTTTAAACATGGTGTCAACAATAAACTTGCGATCCATGGCGTACGCCATGGCCTTGCGGACCCGCACATCATTAAACGGCTTTTTCTGAAGGTTAAATGCCAGCCAGAAAATCGGCCCGATCCCTTTGAAACCGTTTTTGGCAATCACCAGATGATCCAGGCTTCGCAGATGATTTAACTCAATCAAATCCTGAAAACTCACCATCATGTCAACATCGCCGGTCTCCATATCCAGACCTTCTTCCAGGGTATTGCGGGCAATTTTAATGGTCAGGCAATCCAGATAGGGACGGCCCTTGACAAAAAAGGCGTTGTTTTTCTTCAGTCGAATCTCTTTCCCGGGGATAAAGGCCTCCAGTATGAAGGGGCCGGACCCGATCGGTTTCATATTTGCCGGGTGGTTCTTGACGTTTTCCACGCTTCCATAGACATGCTTTGGAAGGATCGGCAGGAGGGCAGGCGACATGGCCAGCAAAATGGCGGGGTGGGGTTTCTTGAGACGGATGATAGCGGTATGGGGATCCGGCGTGTCCACCCGCTCCACCGGGGCCATCATCGATTTAAACGGATGCAGGGCCTTTACGGTCATGATGGAAAAGGCCACATCCTCGGATGTGATCGGCTTGCCGTCGTGAAAAACCGCATCTTTTACCAGATGTAGTGTCACCGACAAACCGTCTTCCGAGATCTCCCATTTTTCGGCAAGGTAGGGATGCGGATGCCATTCGTTATCGAATCGAAGCAGACCGGCAAAGATCTGGGTGCCTGGAAACATGGTGGCCAGACCGGACTGAATGGCCGGATTCAAATGGGTTGGCGTCGCATAGAGACTGACCACGAGTTCTCCGCCTGAGCGGGGAATAGACCCCGTTGATTCAACAGCAAACGAAGAGAGCGGGGCAAACAAAAAGAATATTGCTGCAATTGCGGTTTTGACAAGGTGTCGTCTGTTTAGCGAATGGGCTGACATGGATTTCTCCTTTCGTCGCTTGGGAGCCGAAGATGGCCTGAAGCTGAGATGTCCCGCTTCAGCGGAAAGTTCTGTGTCATGTACGCGTTGCCTGTCAGGAGAATTCGCGCACAGGCGATGTCCGGATACTACCACCCGCAAGGGATCAGATCAACAAGGCTTTCCAGAAGATCATCCAAGGGAGTGACGGCCTTGGAGACTTTTTACGAGAGCATCATTTCTTGTTTCCCAAACAAACTGAAACCTGCTAATATGGTGGTTAATGAGACCTATCCGGTATACGAGACATGCAAAAAACAGAATGCGGTGGCACAGAATTCCTGAGGTCGAGGTGGAATCCGCCATGGCTTCCCCTGATTTTGAGGAACCTTCTTCCGAAAACCGATGGAATGCCTGGAAAAAACTTTCAGATAAATATCTGAGAGTTACGTATATAAAGTCAAAGGAAGAAATTCTTGTCTTGACCGCGGTAAAAAAGAAGAAGGGATGGAGGTGATCAGACGTGAGGATTGAATACGATAAAGAGGCAGATGCCCTGTATATACAGTTAAGGGAGGTATACGTGGACGATAATATTGACCTTGAAGAAGGGCTCACCATCGATCTGGATGAAAAAAGGCATGTGGTAGGGATCGAAATCCTGGATGCCAGCAAGAAACTGTCCTTGAGTGACATGGCCAACATTACCATCGAAAATCTCCCTCTTGAAAAAGCCGCCTGATTCAGTTATCATTTGGCTTCGCTGTCATTGGTCATTAGTCATTGGACTAAGGGCTCGCGGGTTCAAAGGTTTCCCGCTTTCAGCGGGATTCGAAGGTTGCATTCTTCTGGTC
>CAZACO010000731.1:0-2636 GCA_964483185.1 uncultured Desulfobacteraceae bacterium | reverse complement strand
ATTTGGGGTGCCGACATAAAGGGTTACTCTTATCTGGCCTTTCCGGTCAGTTTTTGGGGGGCCAAATTTTCAGCCAATCGCCTCATAACCCTTGGATTTGCCATGGCCATATGTTTGGTTTTCTATCTCTTTTTGGCCAATACCCGGCTGGGAAAAGCGATCAGGGCTGCGGCCCAAGATCCGGATACGGCAGGACTCATGGGGGTAAAAATCAACCGGGTGCTGGCCCTATGCTTTGGCTTTGGTGCATTGATGGCCGGTTTGGGCGGGACACTCATAAGCATGTCCTACCAGATTCAACCGACCATGGGTCTCGAATATACCATGATAGCCCTCATCGTCATCGTCCTGGGGGGACTGGGCAGCATCCCCGGCAGCTTTATCGGGGGGCTTGTACTCGGTCTTGTGGGCAGCATTGTAACCCATGTGGAGCCGGGCTTATCACTGGTTGCCTATTATCTCATCTTCATGCTTCTACTCCTGGCGAAGCCAACAGGTATTCTGGGGAAATAGAGAAATGTGTCTTGTAAACGTCGCTTCTAAAAAATCCTTTATAATCGGACTGCTGCTGGTGATCCTGTTGGCTGCCTCACCCCTCTATGCCTCGGTCTATACGGTCATCCTCCTGACCAGTATCCTCATGTATATAATTATCGCCGTGAGTTGGACCCTATTCTCCGGTCCCACCGGTTATATCTCGCTTGCCTCCTCCGCCTTTTTCGGGGTCGGGATCTATACCTCGGCCGTACTGGGAATGGCACTGCCCCTCCCTCTTGTTATTGTCATCGGCGGTCTGGCCAGCTCCTGTCTGGCCCTTCTTGTCGGCGCCCTGACCCTGCGGCTAAAGGGCATCTATTTTGTGATGTTCACCTTTGGGCTCGTTGAACTCCTCCTCCATTTTATCCTGTGGTGGGAGGTGAATATAACGGGTACAACCGGCAGAGTGGTTCCCCCGGCGGGCAACGCTACGGTTTATTACAGCATGCTGGCTGTTTTTGCCGTACTGATGCTTACCGCCTCATTTATAAGACGCTCCAGATTCGGGATGGCCTTGCAGAGCATCGGAGAATACGAGGAAGCGGCCGCTCACACCGGCGTTAATGTAACCGCCCTGAAGATTACCACCTTTGCGGTCAGCGCCCTTTTCATGGGGGTGGCCGGGGCAATCATGGCCACAAGATGGACCTATATCGATCCAAAGATCGCCTTTAACCCTCTCATCTCTTTTATGCCGGTCTTGATGGCCATCTTTGGCGGTATCGGACAACTCTACGGTCCTATCATAGGAGCGGCCATCTTTACCTACCTGGAAGAGTTTTTGATAACCAGGTTTCCCTATCACTATATGCTCATATTCGGCATTATTATGGTGGTGGCCATATTATACATGCCTGACGGTCTTATAGGATTGTCGCAGAGGATATGGAAAAGGATTTCGAGGAAGAAACATGGCGATGCTTGAAGCTATAGACATAGATGCCTTTTATGGAAAGGCTCAGGCCCTGTTCGGCGTATCTGTAAACGTCGATGAATCAGAAATAGTAGCCCTGGTGGGATCAAACGGGGCCGGTAAAACCACCCTGCTCAAGACCCTATCCGGGCTTTTGCGCCCGGCCTCCGGTAGCGTGGTATTTTCGGGTAAGCGGATAGACGGACGACCCTCTCACGCCATTGTGGAACTGGGTATCTCCCATATACCCGAGGGTAGAAGACTCTTTCCCCAGATGTCGGTCCGCGAGAATCTGGAGATGGGCGCCTATATTCAGCGTGTGTGGAAACAGAAGGGGCAGATTCTGGACGAGGTATATCAGCTTCTCCCGGTCTTAAAAGCAAGACAGGGACAACTGGCCGGCACATTAAGTGGCGGTGAACAACAAATGGTCGCTCTGGGTCGCGGTTTAATGTCAAAGCCTCGGTTGTGCATTATTGACGAGCCATCGTCCGGTCTGGCGCCGCTTATGGTAAGTGAAATCTTCCACATCATACCGGGCCTCCGCGATCAGGGGATAGCCATCTTCCTGGTTGAGCAGAATGTGCGACATACCCTGGAGATAGCTGATCGGGCATACGTGATAGAAAATGGGCGTGTGATGTTAGCAGGAGAAAGTGAAAAGCTTCTCCAGGACGAGCTGATTAGAAAGGCATATTTGGGTCTCTAAGGGCTCGCGCAAAAATAAGTTCCCAGAATTGGCGCCCAGATTTAGGTTAGATTTGGCTGTGCCGATTGAGCAAAACCACAGGAATAGTCGTACTATTTAGAGGATTTTGCGATTGAGGCGCGGCCTAAGATGGCCTGAAGATGGGATGCGAAAATGTGAAGTTATTTTTGCGTGAGCCCTAAGGGCAAAAGCCTTTTATGGTTCCTGCAGCGTTTCATTCTGCAAATCTCAGAATCCCAAGGGGCAGTAGTTGCTATGGAAGGCTGAATACTAAAAGGGGATGATAAAATAGGGTGAAGAGTCCATTTAAACGTTTTACAAGCTGTTAACGGCGGATTAAATATTTTCGACTCACAAGTTCACTGAGGCACCAGCTCGGACATCATAATGGAAAGGAGGGATGAGATATCTGAGATTTTTTGATAACAGGACCCAATATGGTCTGTGAAAACCTTTGGAAGGAGGGAAAAGAAATGA
>CAZACO010000730.1:0-2642 GCA_964483185.1 uncultured Desulfobacteraceae bacterium | reverse complement strand
GGGCTTCCCTGTGGAGTCTTTCACTTTTTCTTAATTCTTCTTCGGCTCGCTTGCGTTCGGTCACGTCAATATGGGCACCCAGCATCCGAATTGGGCGACCATTTTCATCCTGAAGAATGGAGGCCTGTGCCAAAATCCAACGATAAGAACCGTCCCTGTGATGAAATCTGAATTCCACTTTCTGCTCCAACCGTTTTTCAGCAATGCTTTGTCGGACTTTCTTGAGTGTCGCCTCTAAGTCGTCGGGGTGAACGCGGCTTTGCCATTCCTCGAAGTCATTGCTGATTTCATCCTCTTCATATCCAATCTGTCTTTTCCACTCGGCTGAATAGCGGACCTTTTTGGTAAGGAGATTCCAGTCCCACAGGCCGACATTCCCCGCCTTAACAGCTTCTTTCTGGCTCAAGATAGCCTCGCTCAGCCTCTGCTCGGTCCGCTTCTGTTCTGTGATGTCTGTGCAAACACCGGCCATGAGCTGCTCCTCATTAGAGGAATCTGGCACGGGATAACCTCTTTCGTGAATCCATCTGACTTCTCCGTCTCTTCTGATAATGCGGTACTCCCATTCATAAGGTTTTCCATTCTTATGGTAGTTATCCATTACCCCCAGATATCCATTCAGGTCTTCGGGATGAATAGCCTCCAGGAAAGCCTTCGGGGATTGATACAGGCTCTCCCTTGATCTCTCCCAAAGCGTCTCATAGGCGGGGCTTATGTAGATCATTTTTCCGATGCCACAGGTGCTCATCCAGAACACGTCCTCGATCGTTTCTGTTAAGAGCCTCAATTTCAGTTCGCTCTTCTGTAGTGACTCCTCCGCCTGCTTGCGATCGGTTTCATCTGAGTAAATAGCCACGATCTCTCCAGTGGCCAATTTATAAACGAAATTGTCCCTCCACCCGGCTATTCTTTCATCTTTATATATAGAGATGGGATGGTGTTCCGGCTTACCTGTTTTCCATACTCGGTTGAATACATCGAAAAGACCGAAGTCTTTTAGGGCGGGGAACACCTCCAGGACACTTTTGCCAATAAGGACTTCTTTGTGAATGTTGCTTATCCGTTCCCCAGCTTTGTTAAAATCAATAATGATGAAGTCCTCCCCTTCATTTCTGGTCTCATATATAGCCACCCCGTTCTTCATATTCTCAAAGAGCGCCCGATATCGCTCCTCGCTTGCCTGAACGGCCATTTCAGCTCTTTCTTGTGGTGTGTAGTCGGTTACAATTTCTATCCCAGCGATCGCCTGTCCATCGCGGTCATAGAATGGGAAGGCAGTATTGAAACGCCACATTTCTTCGCCGTTCCTATCATAGGATTTCATAATTGCATTATGGAGCTTTTCATCCTGAATGGTCTTGAGAACTGGACAATTTTCGCAGACAGTGTCCCTGTTTTTAAAAAACCTGTAACATGGTTCAGTGAACATCTCCGGCCGATCACCGAAAAGGTCCTTTGCCGTTTGATTGGCATAGATGGTCTTCATCTCGGGCGTAATGATCACGATGGCATCTTTGATGGAAGACAAGATCTGTGCCTGCTGGTCAAGCGTTCTCTCGACCTCCTTGTGTCTCTCGGCCTCCAGTTCTAATTCCCTGATCTTTTGCTCCAATTCTTCATAGGTTGGTTTTGTGGTCATCAGAAGATCCTCCAGATACCCTCAAAATAAAAAAGCCCATACTCCCTTGTGTTTCGGACACTGTGTATGAGCCTTTGCAATTCCCATTAGTCTTTCCCTCTTTGTTTAGATCATTTCTTGAAGGGGATTGCTTTCATCATCAGAGACACCACATTATTTTAGCATGATTTCCTCTCAAATCTGGAGACTTGGTTAATGTCCTCGATTCAGGTATGCTTGCATCTATCTTCATGTCATGCTATCTAAAATTTCTCAAGATTGCCGAACGTATGCATCTGTGGCCTGGGCGAATACTTATTGGGAACATTGCGTTATGGTTCATATAGTTATGTTGCATCAAGCCCAGATACTTGAAACTACAATATACCAACCATGTAATAGGTTTGCCGGTGAGATTCTGAGGATTAGTTCCCTTCCAACACCTCCTTCAATTTATCAGCCAATGTTGAGATTAAGAACGGCTTCTGAACGAATCCCTCGGCACCGGCGTCCAGTATCTCCTGGGCAGGGCCATCTATCGCGTAACCACTGCACACGATTACTTTCAGATTCGGGCGGGCTTCCATAATAAGAGGATACACCTTGTCACCAGGGATATCAGGCAGCTTTATGTCCAGGAGAGCAAGATCAATCTGGCCGTCAAAGGTCTTGGCAAGTTCAACGGCCTCCTCCCCGGTCATTGCCTCAAGCACACGATAACCCAGCATCTCCAATATCTTTCTGAACAGCTTCACCAAAGGCTCTTCGTCTTCAATAACCAAGATAGTACCTTCATCCCCGCCCAGCTCGATCTTCGGCTCTGAAACCACCTTCTCCTCGACCTCTTCCTCAGCCTCAATGGCAGGAAGATAGATACGGACCACAGTCCCTTTTCCGATCTCTGAGTCCACGGTGGTGGTGCCGTCATGGTTTTTGATAATGCCGTAAACAGATGCCATACCAAGCCCACGGCCCATAAAGTGGGTGGTGAAAAAAGGATCGAATATTCTATTCCTTGTCTCTT
>CAZACO010000729.1:0-2657 GCA_964483185.1 uncultured Desulfobacteraceae bacterium | reverse complement strand
CCATATAGGGACCTGAGACCGGAGGAACGCCCAGGTTTGCTGCAAGAATATTCCTTCTCGACCCCCACAAGGAAGCCAAAAATCGGCGGGAGTCCAGGATATGTCTATATCGCCAAAGTTCACTGAATCGCATGATTTGTTGCCCTTGGTATCGAGACTACTCATTGGATTGCGCTACATAGCCTATAAAGACCTTATGACTCCCTCCGTCCCCTGATTTTTGAAAATGCTCAGCAAGCGCATTCCCCGCTGCTCGCGGAGGGGTTAGCGAGCGAACTTTAAAAATGGTCAAAAATCCTTATATTTAGAAGATTCCCTGCAGCTCGCTGCAGGGTTCTTCAATAGGATACATTGAATGCTTTAAGATGGCTTTCATCTATCATAGACCACGAAAGAATGACAATAGAATACGGTCGATAATGCATTCGAAGCAGTGTTTTGACGTAGATGAGGGCCAAGCTGGATGCATACACTTCCGTAGAGGAGAAAAGCCTGAATTCTTCAAGCACCCGGATTTCCGGAAGGCTGTAATATGTTCACTTGGTACCACAAAATGTGGAAGTGGAGGATATCTTTCTCTTCTTTTAGATATGGCTGCGCCCCGTGAGCGCAAGTTGTCATTCAATTGCAGGCGTATGGTCAAAACGGAATTTTGTTAAATACAACATCTAATCTCAGAAAATAGGGGCTTAAGCCTATTGTCTCACCATCAAAATAGGCTACAAATAGAAAATAAACTCGGCATATTTATAAGACGTCTCAGAGATCGCATATGCTCGCGAAAGTTCGCGATCGCATGTGATTTATTGCCCTGTGCCGCCGTTTTCTCGGGAATGAAAATCGAAGCTGTCACCGGGCTTTCACGAGACGATCCATTTTATATCCATAGACTCTAGATCATGAAAGGAGGAAATCAGAATGAAACGTGTATGTATGATCATTTTTTCCGTAATGTTCCTGGGAAGCGGGCTTTTGGGACTTACCACTGCCAGCGGTGGGAAGTATGATCAGGGAAAATCCCTTTACGAGAAGAAATGCCAGATCTGTCATGGGACAAATGGCAAAGGGGACGGGCCGGCAGCATCGACCTTGAGCACACAACCCATGAATTTTCACCATCCCGAGTTCTGGCAGGGCGATGTGGATAAGAAAATCGCGGACACCATCCGCAATGGCCGTTCCCCCATGCCCGCCTTTGATCTCAGTAACGATGAAATCAAGGCCATCATAGGGTATATGTCCCACACGTTCAAGTAGGCAGGAAACTCTGAAAATTCGGCTGAGGATCCTTTCGTCCGGCATGTCCTGAAAAGGCATATTACACAAATTTCTTTTAGCGAGTCTCCTTTGTCCAATCCAGAAAGGAAGATGAGAAATGACCGGCTTTTTGTATGACGTTCTTAACAAGCTGGGCTACCATCATCCGTTTCATCCCACACAAGTATACATGCCTATCGGACTGGTTATCGGTGCCTTCATTTTCGCAGTGGTTGCCTTGATTTTTCGCCGTGAGAGGCTTATGGTAACGCCCCTACACTGCATCATCCTCGCCTTCATATGGGTGTTTCCCACCATGATTCTGGGCGTCATGGACTGGCAACATTTCTATGAAGGGGCCTGGATCCTGCCCATTAAGGTTAAACTTGTCACCGCTCCCCTCCTCGGGGTGCTTCTATGCCTATCCGTCTTTCTGGGGCGCAGGTACGGATCCACCTCCATGAAAGTCCTGCCGGTCTATTTCCTCTGTTTTTGTGCCGTAACGGTGCTGGGATATTTTGGCGGTCAGTTGACCTATGCGGGGAGGACCATTAACGGGCCCAAGGAGTACCAGGCGGGGCAACAGATCTTTGCGGCTTACTGCACAACATGTCATCCCAGCGGAGGGAATAGCATTGACCCCAATAAGCCTATACTCCACTCCGCCTTGCTACAAAAGCTGGACATTTTTACCATGTGGCTTCGTCATCCCGCTACACCTATGCCCCCTTTTCCGTCATCTAAGATTTCGGATGCCCAGGCCAAAGAGCTGTATGCATATATTCAGAATGTCCTGATGACAAAATGAGGGGAGGGATCGGGCCGAGTGCTCTTTGAACGGACAAAATTACTGAAGACATTCATAGCCGGATGTGTTAAAAGTTAAATGATGGTTTCTGTCCCGATGCAGTCAAAATACCTATGGTAGATTCAACATCACAGAGAAAACTCAGGGGTGTATCGCGGTTGGGATTATTTCTGGCCCTGTCGCGGACCCCCCACGCTTTGCTGGACATGACGACCCCTGGTCTCGCAGCCTTGCTGTGGCTTGGTGCGTTTCCCCCGCTCAAAGTGGTCCTTCTGGGGCTTTTGACCGTTTTCGCCGGCTACAGTGCTGTCTACGCCCTTAACGACGTCATTGATTACCGTTCCGATAAAGAGAAGATGGAAGAAGGTCTCTTCCAGGATTCGGACCATTATCTGGACGGTGCTATTGTACGGCATCCTTTGGCCCAGGGTTTGTTGAGTCTAAAAGAGAGTCTTGGATGGATATTGGCCTGGGCATCTGTGGCAGTAGCGGGTGCATTTATCCTGAATCCGGTGTGTGTTGTCATTTTCCTGAGCAGCTGCGTCCTGGAGATCATCTATTGCCTGATGTGGAGACTCAGCTGGACGCGAAG
>CAZACO010000728.1:0-2659 GCA_964483185.1 uncultured Desulfobacteraceae bacterium | reverse complement strand
TCGGGCTTCCCTGCCAGAGGCAGACAAGTCCACACGAGGCGGATAAACTTCAGACGGTGCCCCGCGGCAACGCCCCCCGCCATGAGGCGGGATCCAAGGACTTGCTCGTCGGCTAGTATTTTAGCTAATATGTTCAACATATTAACCGGATTCACATACAGGGGACTTTCACCCCATTAGTTCACGCCTCCCGCCACAGGGCGGGATCTTCGACATGCCGGTCACCGATCTCGTATGCGGGGGCGTACACAACTGCATGCACTCAGACCGGTGTTACGCTGCCGCTCCACACCGGCTGGTGATGCTTGCGTTACCGGACACAAATATTGTTGTGACAGGATACCACAAAGCAGTGAGTCAGGATTTCTCAAGGGTATAACAGAATAAACTTGTGATCCGAAGAGGCAATATAGTTTTAATAGGAGAACGGAAGTATAAAATGGACGGGATAAAGGATGAGATTCGTTTTTATAGTGATCGAAGGGGATTCTGGCGAATTACCTGGACGGTGGGATACATGTTTGTCATGGTTGGATGGATTATGCGCAGTGAAGGTACCTTCATGGGATTTATCTTTGCCGGTATCGGGTTGCTATCCTTTATCTTCGGACTATCGCCTATCTTTCATCGAGGGGGGCCGCTTATATCGGCAAATAGAAAAGGCATTAGGGCCCTTATCGGTTTTGAAGGCGGGGGCCAGGAAATGGCCATCCCCTGGGAGCATATCACGGATATACGATTCGAAAAGCGCGTTAGAAAGTCCCGAGCCGGCTCTATGCCCACTTCAAACACTGTCCTCTGTTTTCAAATTAACGACCCTGAGATGGCAGCCCAATCGGGATCGTTATTTTACAGGTCTTACTGGAAAGGGGATTCCCGAATAAGAAGCGGCGGACAATTTTTCTGGCACCCGGAGAAAAATGAACTGGACATGATCAACCCGCCAAAAGGAGGATTTCCCGCTCTTATTCAAGCTATAGCAAAGTACGATTCGCGATTTAAAGATGTCCGATACCCCCATAGGAAAGGGCTTGGAGGGACGTTTTCATATCTCATCTTCGACATTTTGCTATTTACGCTGGTGACAGGAACCTGTCTTGCCTGGGCAACGGACCGCATGTATATTTACAATAATTTTTTTCATCTTGTTGAAGAGAGTGGGAGCGATTTGAAGCTCCCGTCACCCGATAGAATCATGGAGGTTTTCAACAAACCTGCTGATGGTTAGGTAAAGGGGGACAAACCTTGATTTGTTGATTTTATTTATGAAAGAAAATGGTGAACAAGAAAACAACGAGGTTTTCATTCTTGATAGACTCTAAGGAATAGCAGGGCCGCTTATCTCGCTTATTCGGTGAAACCGGGGAAAAGACATAAATCTATAAAAGGGGACGTTGGTTCCAAAACAACTTGGCAAACGTGAGGCGTGGGGTCAGGTCTACTTTTGACTCATCTTGTTTTAAATGGGTCACTGGAGATGGTTTTCAGTTGTTCTTGGAAGAGGGACGAGGGTGCAGGAAGATTAGGCTCTATGCTTTCCATCCCCGCTGGACGACCAATTCGGGCATCGCGTAATGTTTCGTATTCAACGTGTATATTTTCCCCCCGGCTTTCATGGCCGTTGCTGCCAGTATCGCATCGTTTATGTCCGTTCCATTGCGAGGGTTCCACCTGCGATAAAGCTCACCGGCCTTGTCGATAATCCACTGGTCAACCGGGGCAGTCTGAAACTGCGAGAGAAATAACAGGGTGGCCTCTTCCTCGGCCGGCCTCGTGAAAAAAACCACTTCGGCTCGCTGCATGGCGCCGGTCCAAAGCTCAACCTTTTCCCTGTCTCGGAGTCTCTTGAGCAGATTGAACGCCTTACGTTCGCCACGTAAGTGCCAGATCAGAATATCTGAATCGACAAATGCTTTCAACGCTTATATCTTTCCTGTGATTGACGCATAGTGCCCTTAACGGATTTCACGGTATCGGCTGCCGATTCATCCCGTTGCCAGCTTCCAAATGTATATGAAAAAACATCTATTTCCTGCTCGGCATCAATCTTTTCAGCATAATGGCGCACAGCATTTTCGAGCACGGCCTTCTTAGAGGTCCCGAGCCTTTTTGCCAGCATCCCGATGTGCCGTATGACAGCATCGTCCATTCGGGTTGACATGATTTTGTCCATAACGACCTCCCTTTGGTATGTAAGAAGCATAATGTAAGAAATCGATGTTGTCAAGATGTGTTCGGCCGTTTCCTGAGACTGGCGAGACAGGGGTGAAAATGAAAGGGGGACATCTAGGCTCTTATGCGTTTATAGAACGAAAAGGAGACAGGTAGATGTCTGACAGGGCGGTTTACCATGCCATGGTCTGGTCCCTATTAGGCGTGAACGGCCTTTTTCCCCAAAACGACTTTCGGAAACCATATGGGCTCTCTCAAGTGGGCGCACTGACAAATTCCCGGATACGGGTATAGGTGATCAACTGGTCCAGGGTTGCCATGGTGAATACCTTGTCGTTTAACCTTAACAGCATCTGCCGCATATCTTCACGCCTTTCCCTGAACCCCCGTCCGTCAATACAGGCCACCACCTCGTAAAAAGGGCAGCCTTCTACCACATGTTGATTGCGTTGGGTTTCCAGTTCCTTGATCCTGGCCACCTTATCCC
>CAZACO010000727.1:0-2661 GCA_964483185.1 uncultured Desulfobacteraceae bacterium | reverse complement strand
GTTCGAACCTCCGACCAATTGATTAAGAGTCAACTGCTCTGCCAGCTGAGCTACAGGCCCACGTTGTATTCGGCTTAAGACCGGAGATCTTTGTCCACGATTGAACACGTTTCAAAGACATCGGCATGAACTGGCGCGCCCGGCAGGACTCGAACCTGCGACCTACGGGTTCGAAGCCCGGCGCTCTATCCGACTGAGCTACGGGCGCCATTTGATTTGAAGGGGTCCTACTTATCAGGATACCGATTCTTTGTCAATAGAATAATTTTTTAAAAATGCCTTGACATGCAGACAAAATTCAATTAGAAAGAATATTTCTATTTTTTGAGAGACAGGATAAATACGATGAAGACATTTGTGGCCAAAGAACAGGAAGTCAAGAAAAGCTGGTATGTTGTAGACGCGGAAAACAAGGTCTTAGGAAGACTTGCAGCCCAGATTGCCATGCGATTAAGGGGAAAACACAAGCCCATTTTTACCCCACACGCTGACACCGGAGACTTTATCGTCGTTATCAACGCGGAAAAGGTCGTCCTGACGGGCAAGAAATGGAACAACAAGATCTATTACCGGCATACCGGCTATATAGGCGGCCTGAAACAGATTTCAGCCAAAAGGTTGCTTGAAAAAAAACCGGAGGATGTCTTGCGTTTTGCGGTCAGAGGCATGCTCCCCAAGAACAGCCTGGGACGACGTCAACTGAAGAAATTAAAGATATATGCGGGTCCAGAGCACCCGCATCAGGCTCAACAATTAGAGGCATTGGAGATTTAAATGGCAGAGGAACTATTGAACGCCACGGGCAAGAGAAAAACAGCCGTGGCCAGGGTCTGGATGAGGGCCGGAACGGGCCAGATGACCATCAACAAAAAGCCTTCAGACCAATACCTGGCCAGGGAAGAGGACAGGATAGCCGTCGTGGAACCCCTTCTCCTCACCGAACTGCGCGATAAACTCGATATTTATGTTAACGTAAGAGGCGGTGGCATTTCCGGACAGGCAGGTGCCATAAGACACGGTATTAGCAGGGCCTTAGTCAATCTGGATCCGGCGTTGCGGGATACCCTCAAGAAGGCAGGATTTCTGACCAGAGACTCGAGAATGAAGGAACGAAAAAAATATGGCCAGCCCGGTGCGCGGGCCCGTTTTCAGTATTCAAAGCGTTAAGCTCAACTCAGGTCATGCAACAGACAAAAGGGGAATCCGGACTGGATTCCCCTTTCTTTTGAGATCATGGATGACAAAAATATCAGGCTCATCCTGGCCTACGACGGTACTCGGTACCACGGGTGGCAGCGGCAAAAAAATGCGATGACCATCCAGGAGGTCCTTGAAAAACAGATTCGGGTAATGACCGGAGAACCTGTCAAGCTCATCGCTTCGGGCAGAACAGATGCAGGGGTCCACGCATTAAACCAGGTCTGTAATTTTGTAACCCGATCCACCATTCCCCTCAACTCAATGACCCAAGGACTGAATTCCCTCCTTCCTGATGATATCCTTATCAAAGATGCGGCGTATGCCCCCCTCGAATTTCATTCCAGGTACAGCGCCAGGAGCAAGATCTATGAATACCGGATATTAAACAGCAAGACCCCCGATATCTTCCAGCGCGATTTCATGTGGCAGATCCGGCCCTCCTTGGACGTGGAAGCGATGGCGGTCTGTCTGTCCCATCTGAGGGGATCTCACGACTTTTCTTCGTTCCGGTCTTCGGGAAGCAGCAACACCGACCCGGTCAGGTCTGTCCTGACCGCGGAAATCAATGGCACTGAAACCGGCCTATTGCGTATCGTCATTGAGGCGGACGGATTTTTGAGGCATATGGTACGAAACATCGTAGGGACGTTAATAGAGGCGGGTCTGGGCAAGATCAGTTTCAACCGATTCAAAGAGATTGTGGCGTTGAGAGACCGACGGCTGGCCGGCGTGAAGGCCCCTCCCCAGGGATTATTCTTGGTGGAAGTGAGATATCAGGGTTCGTCTTCGGTGTCGGTTTCCTCCAGGGTATTTTTTACCGACCGGTGGATATTTTCCCACACCTCCTGAAAAGAGTTGACGCTGAGCCGTCCCACCTCGATGAATTTAACGACAATCTCTTTTGTGACTTTGAGGACAAGTTCATCTTCTTTCTTCATGCCGAATCTCCCGCAGGGGTTCACGGTTCAGAGGGATATCAAACCCCCGCCGAACAGAAGAAGGCCAATTAATCGATTCAGCGGGGGAGTTAAGAAGAACCTTTGAAGCCCTCCTTACATCTGAGAACGTATCATCCTGCGACTAAAAAATCAATAAGCGTCGGGAGGCCGGAACTTAACCGTCCTGATGCCAGATACCGGGGATCTCGGCCGCGCACTCAGGACATCGATTTTCCGTTATCCTGTTCTGGTTGACACGAAAGCCGATACGGTCTATCAAGGGTGCGCTGCAATTGTGACAGAACGTGTTTTCACCCTCATCCCCAGGGATATTTCCGGTGTAAACGTACTGCAGTCCGGCTTCGTAACCCAGGTCCCTGGCTCGCCGAATGGTTTCAACCGGCGTCGTGGGCCGGTTCGTCAGACGGTAGGTAGGGTGAAAGCGACTGATGTGCCAGGGGATGCCGGGGTCGATGTCCGCCAAAAACCGGGCCAGGTCTTTGAGCTCTTCCAGCGCATCATT
>CAZACO010000726.1:0-2671 GCA_964483185.1 uncultured Desulfobacteraceae bacterium | reverse complement strand
TCATGGAAAAGGCCATGGAGCGATTCGGTCTGAGCGCCAGGGCCCATGCCCGCATCCTGAAGATCGCCCGGACCATCGCCGATCTGGAGGCCAGTCCCCACATCAGGACCTCTCATGTGGCCGAGGCGATTCAATACCGGACCCTGGATCGTAAGATATTGAGGTAAGAGGCCGCCTTTGCCTTCAACCGTCTCCTCGGGGTCGTTCTGCGTTCACTCATTATGGGAAGAAAGAGATAGGGGTTGCCACAGCGTCTGGAAATAGTCCCACGCTTTGAAACTTTTTCTTTGCTCATCTCCGTGCCTTCGTGTTTCTTTTTTTTGGTATCATACGCATAATGGATGAGGAGATGAAACTATCTGGAAAAGAGTTTGCCGTCTGAAAGCGAAGCTTCAGGGGAGGGCAGGAAAGATTTTGAAATGCTTTATATGATCAGGCCTGTAAATGTTGAAATCCCTGTGGTCCAAGGTGAGGACCTTTTCAATCTTTCTATGTTCCGCGACGGCAACCAGGGTCCCGTCTGCGAGGTCCATTGGCAGATCCCTGTACTTTTTCATGAGTGTCCGGCAACGTGCGCATAATTTGGCATTTAGTGGCAGGATGTCCATACCCCCTCTCATAATAAATTCCCAAAGGTTGTCTTGGGCCTTCCATGAAAATCCAAGGAGATAAAATGCCTCGGTAAGCACTGCCCATGTGGTGGCCAGGGGTTGGTTTATGCCCTTAAGTGTCTTCAGGCAGAGACGATGATAGTCATCCGAGGCGTCGAAAAAGGCCACAATAGGGCCGGTGTCAATGAGAATCATGATTTCTGCTGAATGCCTCTCTCAAGATTGTTTCACCGTCCATAGCGAGATTGCCTTTCCCGCTGAACTCCTCTCCAACCAGATCTTGGATCAGATCGTAAGGCTTTTTGGCCTTTTTCTCCAATGTCCTTTGGCAGAATTCGCGGATTGAGGCCTTCAGGATTTCGGTCCTGGTTGCATTCAAGGCTGCCGCGGTCTTGATTAGAAGTTCTTCTGTCTCCTCATCCAATCTGGCGCTTATTGGCATTTTCCCACCCCCTTCCTTTTATTGTGTTATACAAATTGTATTGCACATGTGCGTTCATGTCAAGATAAAAGGAAAAAGGGGCCGCACCTGTTTTCAAACTACACGCCTGATTTCAGCAGTGCAAAAAATCGAATCTCTTAGAAGGCTTGAGACAACCCATGGAGGATGGACAGGTGACGATTTCCCGGGCCAATTCCATCGTGGCCTATCCGGCCCAGTTTAGTTGGTGGCTGCTATGAACCCCTGTCCCTGCGGTTTTCTGGGTGGCCTCAAAAAGGAATGGACCTGCACGGCCCTGCAGACACACAGGTATCGGCCAAGATATCCGGTCCCCTTTTGGACCGGACAGATCTCCACCTGGATACTACCCTGGTGGTACCATATAAAGAACTGTCCGGGGGGCATTGACGGGGCTTCTCAAAGGAGATCCTGGAAAGGGTGATGAATGCCAGAGCGGTTCAGGAAGAGAGGTTGGCCCGGAAATGGATGTTCTAAGACAAGAACTTGAGCCAAAAAGTCATGGCGACGCGAGTCCTTAAAGCCACAGGATGTCTGCCAGTGAGTCCACCTTTTTAAATTCAGGATCAGCGGTTACAATCGTGGCTTCATGTTCCTGCGCCAGGGAGACAACAAATGCATCCGCGTAGGAGATCGCATGTTGTGCCTTGACATGCGCAGCCGCAAGGACGCGATCCATGTTTGCTTCAGCAAGCTGGATAGGCAAACGAAGTATATCCTCTAAGGTGTTTTCGGCCGTATCTCGCCCCAGCTTCCGTTCCGTGATGTAGATGATCTCTCCGAGGTTTATTACGCTCAAAAATGCCGCTGCCTTTTCTGCCGAGGCCTTTTTCAGCAGATCCTTGACCTTTGCGCCGCCAGCCTCCGCCTGGAAATAGGCCAGCAGAGCAAAGCTATCCAGTACGTAGCTTGGCTTCTTCACGCGTGATCTCCTCGGCGCGCTCTTTTAGCAGGGCATCTGTCAATGAAATCTTTCCTGCCAGTTTGCCATAAAGTTCGTCAACCGGATCTTTAGTCCCTGGAATAAGGACAATCCCATCGGGTGCCTCCTTAAATACAACTGAAGTGCCGGGCCTAATCCCAAAGCGCTTTCGCAACACCGCCGGGATCACCACCCACCCCTTGGCAGAGACTTTGGCCTTCATCCTGTTGGAAGATTCCATTGGTGACCTCCTGGTTGCAAAAAACGTTATACATAGGATGTTAAAAGTATAACATCCGAGAAAGAGAGATGTCAATTGTGTAGGACCATTTCCTCAAGCCTGTTTCCCGCAGCCTGAAGGTTTGACTGAACCCCTTAGCTGCATGCATGAATAAAATGGCAAAATAAGTTTAAAATCTACAAATATAGGCCATTTTTTCATTTTTTATGCTTTGCTTGAATCGACTGCAAGTGGTATCCTGAAAGGAGGAAAAACAGCCATTTTATTTACCCTGCGGCATCCTCGACTTTTGCAGCGTCGGGGTTAAATCCGCCAGAGGCGGACAAGGGTTGTATTCCCCGTCGCTTGCGGCGTTTAAAACGAAAACTTCCTTAGGTGTATACATGACGACTGATTTCTTGACATTATTTGATTCAGAAGAAGACCAGGAAATTATA
>CAZACO010000725.1:0-2677 GCA_964483185.1 uncultured Desulfobacteraceae bacterium | reverse complement strand
ATGATAAAGGCCCTTAAGAGCGGCAAGATCGAACACGCTGTTCTGCACCAGCCGAAATCGAAGGGCATCACCGGAGACTCCTATTGGGATACCTATGCCGTACCTGTTAAGGATAAATCGGGTAATCTTGTGAATCTAATTGAGATCAGCAGGAATATTACCGAGAGAAAGAAGGCGGAAGAAGAAAAGGAGAGACTCGATGCCCACCTCCGCCAGGCCCAGAAAATGGAGGCGATCAGCACCCTGGCAGGGGGCATCGCCCATGACTTCAACAATATCCTGACAGCCATTCTGGGGTATGGGCAACTGGCCCAGATGAAACTGGACCCGGATAGTGAGCCTTATGCGGATCTGAAAGAGGTGCTTCAATCGGGGAATCGGGCCAAAAGCCTGATACAGCAGATCCTTGCCATTGGTCGCGATCAGGAGCAGGAAAGACAGCCGATGCAGCTCAAATATATTATCAAGGAAGCGCTCAAATTTCTGAAGTCCACCCTCCCCTCCACGATTGAGATTCAGGAGAAGATTGGCAAGGATGTCGGTCTGATTGATGCAGATCCCACACAGATGCACCAGGTGCTGATGAATCTGTGCACCAACGCCGGCCATGCCATGGAGAAGGACGGGGGTATTTTGGAAGTGAAACTTCGGAATGCGGAATGCGGATTGCGGCCTCCGGCCCGCCTATGCCCCGGTGGGATTGCGGAATGTGAAAACGTTGAACCGAACCTCCAGCCCGGTCAGTACGTGGAATTAACCGTCAGCGACACCGGGTACGGCATCGCCCCGGAGATAAGGGAGAAGATCTTCGAGCCTTACTTTACCACTAAGGAAAAGGGAGAGGGGACAGGGATCGGCCTCTCCGTAGTCCATGGGATTGTCGCACAATATGGCGGCGATATCACGGTCGAGAGCGAACCGGGGAAAGGTTCCACGTTCCATGTCTATCTCCCACTGGTCCAGGCGGAGGAACAGCGGCCGGAGGTCCAAAAAGAGACCCCGGTTCCCACAGGACATGAACGGATCCTCTTTATTGACGATGAAAAGGCCCTCGCCGAGATGGGAAAGAAGATGCTGCACCACTTAGGATACGACGCGACCCCCATGACAAGCAGCATCGAGGCCCTGGCCCTGTTCAGGGAGGACCCGAAGCAGTTCGATCTGGTGATCACCGACACCACCATGCCCCATATGCCGGGGGACATCCTGGCCCAGGAACTGATGAAGATCCGTCCTGACATCCCCGTTATCATAACTACCGGGCACAGCAAACGGATATCAAAGGAGAAGGCAAAGGAGATGGGGATCAAGGGATTTCTGATGAAGCCGCTGGACATGCGGGTTCTGGCGGAGACGGTAAGGAAGGCTTTGGAAGGACGCCCCGGTGAAATAGAAGAGAAAAAGCATTTCACGGGGTAAAAAGGACGATGTCAGAGGGCAGAAGGCGGAATCCAGTTGCGAGGAGACGTACGATGACAAGGGACTTGATCGTGGACGATGAGGAGACTATCCGGCACCTGTTAGGCCGTCAGCTGGAGATGAATGAATACGCATGCACCTTAGCCTGCGATGCCGCAGAGGCCCGTAAATTCATGGGAGATCAGAATTTCGAACTGCTCTTATGCGATGTGAATATGCCTGGCGAGTCTGGAATGGACTTTATCCAATATGTCCTTGCCGAGTATCCTGACACAGCAGTGGTCATGGTAACTGCTGTGGATGATCGGGAGATTGCGGAAACAGCTTTGAAAATAGGCGTGTATGGCTACGTCACAAAACCGTTTAAACCCAACGAAGTGATGATCAATGTAGACAGTGCGTTGCGCCGTAGGAAGCTGGAGATCGATAATCGGGCTTACCGTCAGAATCTGGAGCAAATGGTTGTGAGGCGGACCACCAAGCTTCGGGAAACGCTGGAAAGGTTGCAGAAAACCATCAAAGGGATCATCCATGCCATGGCATTGACCGTTGAATCGAGGGATCCGTATACAGCAGGGCATCAATTACGTGTAGCCAGACTCGCCTTTGCCATAGCCAAGGAGATGGGGCTTTCCGAAGATCAGGCGGAAGGGGTCCGGGTCGCAGGGAGTATTCACGATCTGGGCAAGATTTCAGTGCCAGGCGAGATTCTCAGCAAGCCCGCTCAGATAACTGCACTGGAGTTTGAAATTATTAAAACCCATTCCCAGGTTGGTTGCGATATATTGAAAGAAATAGACTTCCCATGGCCGCTTTCACAAATAGTGCTTCAACATCATGAAAAGATGGATGGCTCAGGATATCCTCAGGGGCTTTCGGGTGAAGAGATTCTTGTGGAATCGAGGATCTTGTGTGTTGCTGATGTTGTCGAAGCCATGACCTCCCACCGGCCCCACCGTCCGACCCTGGGCATTGACAAGGCCCTGGACGAAATCCAGCAGAACAGAGGCACACTTTACGATACTGTGGTGGTTGATGCCTGTTTAAAATTATTCAAGGAGAAAGAGTTTAATCTTGGATGAAAGATGGACTCGTAAAAAGTCCATCAATAGGTCCCGCCTAGGCGGGGTTGTCTGCTGAAACCTGAATCCCGCTTAAGCGGGACCACCCGTTTGGTTGCGGCTATGACGCATTAGGAGAAGCTGGAAACATTTGAATTCATTTCAAATGGCGGGGGAAGAAAATGAAGATAGCCAAT
>CAZACO010000724.1:0-2701 GCA_964483185.1 uncultured Desulfobacteraceae bacterium | reverse complement strand
TATCATCCTCCTTTCGAAAAATTTCAACGTTACAAACTGAAGGATGATAGCGTTTTACAAACGGATAATTCCTACAGAAAGAAACCCTCCCGCCAATTTTACGACAGGAATTAATTGATAATATAAACTAAGCACCTTTATACGTAATAGCAAGCTAAATATTTATTTTTTTTCATGGTTCCGCCTGCGCCTTACGCAATCCAGAGGGACTCCACGTAAGAGAAGGCAAAATCAATCACCATTTTGGGTCGATTGTTTTCTAAATCCCAGGAAACAAAAGGGGTTAACTGGTCAATAATCGTGCCTCTTTCCACGCCCAGTTGATTGGAAATGGTGGTAGCCGCGGATTTGACCGTGTCAAGAATGATCCTGTCCAGTTTCGCTGCCTCATTGACTATTTTCAGGTTCTGGTTGCTTTGAAGCTGCTCAATGGCTTCTTCCCAGTGAATGGCATCTATCTTCCGGCGCAGGACATACCCGTTTCCCCGGTCGCGAATGATCAGCAAGATGGGGTTTGTTTTCAAGTGTGCACTTTCGATTTTTGCATTCGGCATCTCCTCTGAAATTCTGGCCAGCAATTCCCCCCTTTTTTGAAGGGTGTCGATCTGTCTCGCCTGGACGCGTTCAAAGATGTAGGTCTGGCCGTCTATCTCAATCTCTTTCAGCCGGGTCGGATCAAACCCCAGCTCCATGAGGTCCCCCAGTGTCAGCGTGTCTTCATAGGTCTTCTGGTTCTCTTTGAGCCACAAAAGAAAGTTGGGCCTTCGATAATTCGGCAACAACTCGATAACCTGGGCAGGTTCCTGTTTCAAGGCTTCCGGAAGTTTTGTCAGCAATCCCAGATCCCCCATTCCAACCGTATTCTCTTTCACAAATTCTCTTGGGGCATAGGATTTCACCTGTAATTTATTAATTCTTGCGTCCAGAACAATCTGTTCGGTGGATTCTCCTCCTGTATATCCCACCAGATCGCCGATCCGGCGCCTGAAAGCGATGAATTTGGTCACAAACCGGGTAAAGAGAAACCGCATGAATACTGAAGATTGAGGCCCCTCAAGTTCTGAATGAAAATAGGTCATCAGTGCCTGATAGAGCTCTCTGAATTCATTCAGCGTCTTTCTGACCATGGTTTCGTTTTCTCGAATATCAATGACCGCCCGCTTCCGTTGCAAGTGATACATGAGCTTCAGGACCGGTTGTTTCAGATCCCTGGTTTTTAAGGAGGGAGGAATAAAAATCATGTAGTTGTTGTCTTTATAAAACATCAAACTTCCGATGATGTCTTCGACGGGAATCCATGACTGTTTCAAATAGATGTCATTGGTAGGGTCCTCCTGGGGAATGATATTATCGAGAATCCCCACCGCGGATTTACGGGTGAGGAACTCGGCAAAAGACTTCAGTATCATATTCCCCAGACCTTTTCGTCTGAAGGGCGCGGCCACTTCCACATATACCAGGTAATAACAGGGAATCGGTTTCTTCAGATAGATCATGTTGAGGCGAGCGAGGTTTTCCCCGCTTTCCGCCATTATCTCGAACATCTGAAACCCATTTTGTGAATCCTCGAATTTCAGCCTGTTTATCTTTCCTCCTTTTGCGGTGGCGCCAACCAATTCCCACAGATTGTTAAAAAGGACCGCTGAAACCGGAGCCTCCGCCAATCCACGGCGCATGCCTTCATCGATAAGGGCCACCAGGCTCAACCGTTCGTTCAGGTTGAGCTGTTTTCTCGTTCCAGGAAGCATGACGGCATTCGGTTCCGAAAGCGGCTGTATCGCATTTTCGTGATGTGGAGCGGTTTCTCCATCAGAAACGGACGGTTCCTCTTCGGAGAGGCTGAACGATAATGAACCGCCATTTTTCTGGGAACGCTTGATCATGAGTTTGCAGAGATCGTACATGACCTTAAAGGGCTGGATGTCTGTGAGGGTACTGACGAACTGGGCCCCTTCCAGGGCAATAGTCTCGGACGAATCCCCGCGCCCGAGATGGTTCAAAAGGCCTTCATGGTACTCCCGGGTCGCCTGCATGGCCCTTTCAAAATAGCGATGGATGTCGCCTTCCACCACTGCATTATGACTGAGCACCGCCCGCTTGGCCGGAAATGCAGCGAGCTTTTTAATGCTTTCAACGTAGGCTTTTAAAGAAACAAAATAATTGGGCCAGAAAATGTCCTTTTCCGGAACATAGAACCCTGTGGCATCTCCCACCACCAATGTGCCCTCCGTTTTTTCATAGGCCGAGATATGGCACGCTGAATGGCCCGGGGTATCGATAATTTCCCAAACCACATTATTCCCCAGGTCTATGGTATCTCCTCCCTTGACAACCAAATCAACTTCAAAACGGTAATCTTCAGGGGTGGGCGGTATTTCTTCAATTTCGGACTTGGCTTTCATAAGTTGTGCAATGCCGAGATCTACCAAAAGGAATTCATTGTACAACTCTCTGGTATTCAATATCTTCGCGCCGGGGCCACTGGCGACGAGTTTGAAATGAGGCCACCTGCGCTTCAGGTGCGGCAATGCGCCGATGTGGTCCGCATGGGTATGGGTGAGGAGGATATATTCGACTTTTTCCATATCAATGCCCAGCGTTTTGATCTGCTGGATGATCATTTCAGCTGTTGGCCCCGTGCCGCCCTCAATGATCATGCCAACTTTTCCCAGGGACAAAAAAGCAGGAAAGGCGGCCGTGC
>CAZACO010000723.1:0-2702 GCA_964483185.1 uncultured Desulfobacteraceae bacterium | reverse complement strand
AATGATCTCTCGAGCCCCGCCCTCTAAACTGTGCCCGCTACAGAGAAGTACTTTCGCATTGCAAGATATTTTCATAATTCTATCGTAGAGCTCTCCTCCGTCCATGCCCGGCATTATTACGTCAAGGAGTACCAGATCAATCTCTTTTCCATGTTTCTCATAAATTTCAATGGCTTTTGCACCGCTTTCCGCCTTAAAAACCCTGAATCCCATTTTTTCAAGCATCAATGAACCCACCATTAGGTTATCTTCCTCATCATCCACAAAAAGAACGGTACCACTGGCTCTGATTATGTCAGGCGCGTTCAGTTTGGGCTTTTCCGCCACTCTAGTCGATGCAGGCAGGTAAATTATGAATGTAGTGCCTTTTCCTATATCTGATTCAACATCAATATATCCGTTGTGCCCCTTTACGATGCCGTAAACCGAGGCCAGTCCAAGGCCTGTTCCCTTTCCCTTTTCCTTTGTCGTAAAAAAAGGTTCAAAGATACGCTCAAGGGTATATTTATCCATACCGAGCCCTGTATCAATGATTTTCATTGAAACATATTGTTCTTTCTCAGGCTTGTATGAAAGGCCCTTCATATCCTGATCGCTCACATTGGAAGTTTCTAGAGTTAAATTTCCACCTTCCGGCATGGCATCCGCCGCATTGACATAAAGATTGTAAAGGACCTGTTCGATCTGACCCCTGTCTGCCTCAACAGACATTAGGGCCGGTGAGAGATCTTTATAAATCGTGATCTGCTTCTTGGTCCTCTGAAAGGAGTCCGCCGTTAGGTTGATTATTTCATTCAGATCGACGGGTGTAACTTCATTTTTCCCTTTTCTGGCATACCCTAACAGCTCTTGGGTCAGTTTACTGCAGCTTAGAGCGTGCTTTTCAATGGCAAGCAACGTTTCGTAGTGCGGATGCGATTTTTCAGTATGCATCAGCATCAAAGAGATATTTCCTGTTATCCCCATAAGAAGATTGTTAAAGTCATGAGCAATACCGCCTGCAAGATTTCCAATGGCTTCCATCTTTTGAGCCTGGAAAAATTGATTCTCGAGTTTTCTCTCAGGGGTCCTGTCATAGAACACAGTGATGACATGTTCTTCATTATGAATCTGAATCAATTTAGCGAACATCTGGGCGTTAAGGATAGAGCCGTTTTTGGCCTTGAAATCCATGTCAAGCCCCTGTACTTCTCCTGAAGCTCGAAGTTCATTTACAAATTTTTTTCTAGCGTCTTCCGAGTAAAATCCCAACTCCGTGGTGCTCTTTCCAACAACCTCATCTTTTTTATATTTAGTCAACTCACAAAATTTTTCATTCACATCGATCAAAAACCCTGTTTTGATTTGTGTAACAGCAATAGCCTGGGGAGACAATTCGAACAGTGTTCTGAATTTTAGCTTACTCTGATACAAATCATCCTTTGCCTTTTTTCGTTCATCGATATCCCTTAGAACTCCCTGGATACCGATGAGGCGACCCTTCGCATCCCTCAAATAAGTGACCTTCAGCTCCCCCCAGAAGGTTGAACCATCTTTACGAATGTATTGGTATTCCATAAGGGGGACGTCCACTTCCCCCTCTTTCTCAACTAAACGCGTCATTTTTTGAAAATTATCGAGACCTTTCTCAATAGATTCAGGCATCAAAAATTGATTCATTTTGAGTTGTAGCGCTTCTTCAACCGTATATCCGAAAACAGATGTGACCGAAGGGCTCACAAAGGTAACGTTGAGGTTCATATCTTGTATGAATATGACATCTCTAATGTCCCTTATATCTACATGGAAAGAACCGAGCCCTGATTCAGCCGGATCGCCTTTTGTTCCAAGTATCGTTTCAGGCGGTCTTTCCGACGCAACAAGCCTTTGCTTCAATTCTGATGTGACATTTTCTTTGTCAGTCACTATTTTCTCCTAATGTAGTATTAGAGATTGCCGGGAACTTTCCCCCGTGATGATCTATGGGCATTGTTCGGCATTTATGATTTTTGTTATGGCGTTCGGCTAAATTGATAAAAAATGGCATTCGCCTTTTTCAACGGAAAGTATATTGGGAATTGCCCCGTGTGTCAATATGACATACAGGTCTATTATGCTATAATTCGTTGTCTATTTAAAAATGTCAATCTTTAATGTAATTTTTGTGCGAGCACCTGTAACTAATTGAGTTTACCCCTTGGTTGCATAAATAAAATGGCTAAATAAGCTTAAACACTATAGATACAGGCTATTTTCCAATTTTCAACCCATTCCTGGAATCCACTGCAGGTGGTATCCTGAAAGTAGGAAAAAACAGCCATTTTATTTACCCTTCGGGAAAGCCGATGATACCGCATCTACTGCGTTGTCGAGGGTTCGCGGTAAAGTACTACAGCTTCACCCTCGACGCCTAATATCTGCGGCATCCTCGACTTTTGCAACGTTGGGGTTTATCCGCGTTCGACAGCCACAGGTTGGCGAAAAACCGGATATGTTGAAAATTCGAGTGAGGCTTGGGGTCAGGGCTTCGATTGACCTTTGTTGTGAATTCCGGTATGCTTTCGCCATGTCGCGGCCCTTGAAAATAGATTGCCCGGATGCCTGGCATCATGTGATGAACCGTTCCCGAAAAGGTGAAACTCTTTTTGCCGAATTTATGTTGGGCTCAACATAACACGCCCGTTTGCTGCCGCGTATGGGCCTTACCCCCATTTCAAGAGTAT
>CAZACO010000722.1:0-2712 GCA_964483185.1 uncultured Desulfobacteraceae bacterium | reverse complement strand
ACAAGATGCGTGCTTATCTTATTTACTGACATGAAACCCATGTTGAGACCACATAAGCGTACGCCGGCCCTCACAAGCCCCCTGGTCGCGCTGTCCGGCATCGTTCTCCTTGCCGCGGTGCTCGCCGTTACCGCGCCCGGCTGCCGGACCTACAAGCCCATGCCCCTCACGCCCGAAGCCGTTAACAAGGCCCTGGCCCCGCCGCCCCAAGACACCCTGCGCGTCGAAGCCGCGAGCCTCAAGCACCCGATCCTTCAGCCCATCGCCTTTGACCTGGGCGACGGGATCTCTCCCGACGAGGCCGCCGTGCTCGCCGTGCTCGCCAACCCCGATCTTCGCGCGGCCCGCGACCAGCGCGGCCTGGCCGACGCCCAGGTGATGCAGGCCGGGCTGCTGCCCAACCCCCAGCTCTCCTACGGCCTCGACGTGCCCACCGGCGGCAAAGACCAGGGCGCGATCAATGCCTACGGGCTCGGCCTGTCGTGGGACGTGTCCGCGCTCATCGCCCGCTCGGCAACGCGCCATGCGGCCGGGTCCGGGCGCGAGGCCGTGGACCTGGACATCGCCTGGCGGGAATGGCAGACGGCGGAGGCCGCTAAGACGTCGGCCTATCGGCTTTATGCGCTCGACCAACAGATCAGCGTGGCCGGGCAGAGCGACCATGACCAGGCCGCGAACGCGGACCTCCTGCGCCGCGCTTTTAAACAGGGCCAGGCCACGGCGCTGGAGCTGTCCACCGCCGAGGCCTCGTCCAACCAGGCCCACGCCGCCGTTCTCGACCTGCAAAAAGAGGCCGGGCGGGAAGGGCTGGGCCTGCGCCGCCTGCTCGGCCTTCCGCCCGAGTCCGATCTCCGTCTGCAGGACGGGATCGAGCTGCCCGCGAGGCTTGACCCGCCCGAGGCCGCGCGGCTCCTGGCCGGGCTCGAAGACCGCCGCCTCGACCTCGTCGCCCTGAAAAAGGGCTACGAGAGCCAGGAGCAGACGCTCCGCGCCGCGGTCCTTGAGCAGTTCCCCGCCGTCAACGTCGGCGTGAACCAGGCCCGCGACACCAGCGACGTCATCACCACCGGCTTCTCCGTGGCCATTGACCTGCCCATCTTCGACCAGGGCCGGGCCCGCGTCGCCGCCGAGAAGGCCACCCGCCAGGCCCTGTACGATGAATACGTGGCCCGCGTGGCCGACGCCCGCTCCGACCTGGCCGCGCTCCTGGCCGACGTCCCGGCCATTAACGCCCAGATCGAGTCCGGCCAGAAAACGCTCGACGGCCTCGTGAAGCTGGCCGCCACTTACAAGGACGCGTATGCCGCCGGCCAGGCCGACGCCTTTGATTATTACAGCGTGCTCGCCGGCGCCTCGGACCAGGAGCGGGAGCTGATCGCGCTCAAGGAGCAGCTCATGGAGACGCGGATCGCGCTGGAGCTCACGGCCGGACTGTACCGGATCGAGGACGCGGCCCCCACGCCGGGGCCGGCGAAAAAATGATTAACGGGGACAAGCCATGAAAAACTCGCGCGCGCTGCAAGTGGTTCTGGCCGTGGCCGTAACCGCGGCCGTGGTTGCTCTCATCTGGCTGGCGCGCCGTCCCGGGTCCGGGCCGGAGGCGGGGACGGAGCCAGGGCCGGTGGCGGGCGTCAAGGTGGCCGAGCTGCGCCGCGGCAGGATCGAGGGCGCGCTCATGGCCTATGGCGCGGCCGTGGCCGCCGCCGACAAGCTTACCATCGTGAGCGCGCCTTACGAGTGCCGCGTGGCCCGGCTCCTGGTCACGGCCGGCCAGCCGGTGGCCGCTGACGCCCCGCTCCTCACGATCGAGCTGAGCCCGGAGTCGCGCCTGGAGCTCCGGCAGGCCGAGGAGGAGTTGAAGGCCGCGGCCGCGGCCGAAAAGCTCATGGAGCAGCGCGTGGACATGAAGCTCGCCACCCTCATGGAATTGAACGACGCCAGGCAGCGCCTCGCCGCCGCCCGGGTCCGCCTGCAAAGCCTGCAACAGCGGGGCATGGGAGCGCCGCGAACGCTCCAGGCGGACAAGGACGGAGTAGTCAGCCGGATCGCCGTGCAAAAGGGACAGATCGTCCCGGCCGGCGACCCGCTCCTCGAATTGATCGGCGCCGACCAGATCGAGGCCCGCCTCGGCGTCGAGGTGGAGGACCGGGGATACGTCCACCCGGACCAGCAAGTGAAGCTCCTGCCGGTGAACGCCGCGGAGGACAAGGCCATTGCCGGCCGCGTCCGGCTCATCACCGGGCAGGTCAACCCGGAAACGCGGCTGGTGGACGTGTTCGTGGTCCCGGCCCCGGGCTCGCGCCTGCTGCTCAACGAATATCTGCGCGGCAAGATCGTGATCGAGTCGGGCGATTCCCTGCTGGCGCCGCGGGCGGCCGTGTTGCCGCGGGAGGGGAACTACGTCCTCTTCACCGTGGCCGGCGGACACGCCCATGAACACACGGTGACGGCCGGCCTGGAAAACGCCGACGAGATCGAGGTCGGCGGTGAAGGCCTTAGCGCCGGCCAACCGGTGGTGGTCCAGGGCCAGAGCGAGCTGGAAGACGGCATGGCGGTCCAGGTGGAGCCGGCCAAATGAAGTTCACCGAGTGGGTCCAGTCCCACAGCCGCTCCATTCTGTTCCTTCTGGCGTCGTTCGGGGTGGCCGGTCTGGTGAGCAGCCTGACCCTGCCGGTGAGCCTGTTTCCCAAGGTGAACTTTCCGCGCGTGGTG
>CAZACO010000721.1:0-2712 GCA_964483185.1 uncultured Desulfobacteraceae bacterium | reverse complement strand
TGTCAAAGGGTTTCTTTTGCCACCCAGAAAAGTTCTTGAAAGGAGGTCTCAATGAAAACTCGAAAATGGGTTATAGGATTGATCGCATTCTGTTTCTTTTTGCTGAACGGGTCAAATGTCCTGGCGGACAAGTCCGCTGCCAAGATAGACGCTCCGGACCAGGTCGCCAAAGGATCAGAGGCCGTGATCAAAGTGCGGGTGACGCACAGTGCCAACAACATGTTTCATTACACAAACTGGGTAAGTGTCAGGGCCAATGGAAAGGAAATCGGTCGCTGGGAATATTCCATGAACAACCGGCCGGAGGGTGCGGTGTTTACCAGGGAAATCAAGGTCCCTGTCAACGAGGATCTGGAGATTGAAGCGGAGGCCAACTGCAACCTCCACGGAAGTGCCGGAGTTGACAGGAAAAAGATTTCCGTGAAGTGACGGGCGGGGATCTTTTTTAAAAAAGGGATCGAAACAGGCAATCGTTTACTGGGGGCTCGATTTTTCCTTACTTCGTCCTCTAAAGGAGGTATTCGTCATGAAGATTGGGGGGCTTTCAATCATACTTATCCTGGGCATTGTCAATTTCATTTTCCTTCTTTTCCAGATGTCCACGGGCCTCCGCTGGATCAAGGTACCCTTCGGCGTCCACAGGAAGACGGGCATTGCGTTTTTCATCATTGCCTCGGTTCATGGTCTCCTGGGCCTGATCGCCGGTTAGAACCGATGATGATTGAATCATCGTGATTTTTTCCAGCGGCACTGCAATAACAATAACAGACCAGACCATATTGTCTTCGACCGGCAGGATCTTGAGTAATATTGCTTCGCCTTTTATCTGAACACGGAACGGATCAATGATTTCCGGGAGACCGGCCCCTATGTCTCTCAGCAGGTCGCTGATTCCCTTCCGGTCGCTTCCATCAAAAAGCTCGATAAACTGCCGTCCCAGGATCGTCTCCTCAGAACCGCCGAACAGGGAGAGGGCGATGTTGTTGACAAAAATGATCTTTCCTTCAAAATTCAGCTCAAGGACGCCCTCAGAAATGTTGTTCAAGATCGTTTCCAGGTGCCTTTGAACGGAAAGGAGTTCCTCGGTAATTCCCCGGCGATAAATACCCTGAAGACCCGACGCCGTTTCATCAGGGCTGCGTGAAGACGCCTGACCGGCTTGATCCACAGCAGCAAGAATACGTTTTGACATCTCGTCAAATGGTCCCTTGGCTATGGAGGTGTCTGCACCCAGATCCGCAAAACGCGTCGGTTCCTCGGCCACCGTTGCCGAGACAACTGCAAGATAGACATCTTTCAGGCGCGGCGTTCTCCGAATAACCCGGCAGAGCCTGTCACCGCTGATGTTCGGCATAATCAGGTCCACAAAGACAATATCAGGGACATCGCTCTTCAAGAGTTCCAGTGCGGAAAGGCCGTCTTGCGCCGTTAGGACGTCATGGCCCTGCTCAGTAAGCAAATCAGCCATGAATTCCACCATGAACCGATCGTTATCGACGACCAGTATCTTTTTTCCCATGTTGCGCCTTTTGGATATGGCTTGTGGATATAACTTGACGTTTCTTGTTCACACGGATCCTCCAACCGGCAGCGCTTTAATCAATCCATTTTATAAGTTGCCGGCTTTTTGTCAATGGCAATTTCTGCCGAGTCCTGCAACCGGCAATGGTTTAGCGATGAAGCGGCTAATCCCCACTTCCCTCCCGTAGTGCTTCCAGGCGGGAAAACAGGGGCCTTTTGCAACGTTGGGGATAAGCTTGCCCGCAGGTGTTTTTAAGCGATCATTTCATGTTCACCACGTAGATCCCGAGACTCACCAGGACTAATGAAACGGTCAGTCGCAGGGTCAAGGGTTCGTGGAGAAAGATGACCCCCGACAGGGTCGCGAATACCGGCGTCAGGAAGGTGAACGACGAGAGCCTGCTTACCGGATAGACGTGCACCAAATAGAACCAGACCAGATAGCTGATAAAGGCGATAACGATCCCCTGAAAGACCACTGACGAGATGATGAGTGCATCGATGTGGTGGACAGGCGTCTCCTGAAACAGGATGCTCATGGCAAAAAGGATCGGTATGGAGAAAAGAGTCTGGTAAAAGAGGGTGTGATGGTATGACACCTTTCCCACCAATCGACGTTTGATATAGATCGTGGTGATGGCCCAGAGTAGAGCGGCGGCTAATGCGAGCATATCGCCCAACAATCTGGTCAGTGATGGAAAACCCAGATGTTTGCTCAAGAGGATGATGATGCCGAAAAATGCCAGGACCAGCCCGATGGTCTTATGAAGAGTGATTCGATCTCCTTTCAGAAAATAGTGGGCCCCCACCGCATGAAAAAAGGGTGTGCTATAAAGAAGGATCCAGGCCGAAGAAACGGTGGTATAGAGGAGAGAAGGGAATAAAGCGGTAAATTCGATTCCAAAGAGGATGCCCACCATCACGCCGTCCAGCAGGTTTCCCGGGAACAGGGGGATCCGGTTCATCTTCATCCAGATGGCCAATCCCAATACAGCGATTACAGACCGGATGCCGGCGCAGAAGATAGGAGCGATTCCCGCGTTACTGACCTTTATGGCCACGGCGTTAAAGCCCCACGCCATGCAGAGCACGGTGAGCAGGACCACTGCCTTTACATCGAGGGTCTCTCTCAGGGATGCCTGGTTCACTCGGAATACCTCCCTTTCAACCGTAACGCGTGCACAAGGCCCT
>CAZACO010000720.1:0-2715 GCA_964483185.1 uncultured Desulfobacteraceae bacterium | reverse complement strand
GATAGTTCATTTACCAGTCTTATCAAAAGCTGGTCAGTCACTCCCATAACGGAAGGTGCAATAATATCCCCGGTCTCTTTTTTCGAATCAATATATTCTTTAAGATACTCATAATAGTTTTTTTGTAATAACAGCGTCGTCTTTTCTGCATCAACCTGCTCAAGTTTGTCTTGTATCATAACACCTTCACGGCTGATATCAATAAGCTTATTGACAAGCCTGAAATTTTCGAGCTTACCCTCGGCAATTCCAAGAGAGTCAGATATTGTTGCCAACTGGTTTTCAATAAAGTCAATTGTTTGTCTTGCAGTTTCATTCTTAACATCTAACCCAAATTCCCGGTAAACTTCCATCAGCTTGTTCAGGTAATCAGCCTCCTGCTCCGGGACAAATCCTGATGTTGTAAGTGTTACCAGTGAGGCATCCTCTTCAATCGGTGTAATCGAAAGTTTGCTGCGGAAGCGGTTGGCAAGATTTGCTGAACTCAGGAAATAGAAATAGTACCTGTTTGAAGCCTTGGGATCATAGTTGAATCTTTCCCTGTTTCTTGGAACAATTGTGAAATCAAACCCCATCTCATTGAATCTTTTTCCGAAATCCAACTCCTTCTCAAAGTTTTTGTCTCCGTTTATTTCCAGCCTGTATCTCTTATCTGACAGTATTTTAATATAAATTTTCAGCCCGGTACTTTGTTTTTCCAGAGAATCATAAACCACAACAAACGGAGATCGATTATACATTCTCATTTCTGCAAATCCTCTTTTCCCTACAGCAATATACTCAACATGAAACCCGGGAAGTTCCTGCATTGCATTGTAACTCAGCTGAAAAGACTTAAGAATACCAATCTCATTTTTAAGGTTTTGCTGGTTCTTAAAGGCTTCTGTTCCTGGAAAAATATTTGTTAGTCCTGAATTGGCTACTCCGAACTTATCATCTTTTATCAATAGGGTTGATGATACTGTATATATATCCTCTGACCACCTGTTAATACTATAAGCAATACTTACTGATATGAACAGTGCGATTGCAAACCAGTACCAGTTGCTCAGGAACAATGATATATAACGTTTGAGGTCGATGTTATCGTCATCAGGGAGATTGTAGTTGGCGGGAGGGTAGTTTGTATCCATGTTTGAAAATTTATCGTTGTGGAGTTTGGGGCTCAGGGCACGGGGCTCAGGGCACGGGGCTCAGTGTAAAAGGTCATTTTAGTGATTTACGAAAATTGGTTATTTTCTTACTTAAAGTTATCAAATCAGGGTAAATATTAATTCTTTCCTCAGAAGTTATTATTTTCCTTCTCTGAAATATATGAAGAATATTCGCGCACTCAAAAACAGATCGTCTTGAAATATTAAGAAAATTAGCGAAATCCTTATTCGAGAAGGAACCTGAACCTTCTGCAATGTTATTAGAAATACTCATAGCAGCTGCTCTAAGTTGCTCAGCAAATTTATAAAGTCTTTTTTCATCAGCGATATCTGCATAATCAAATAAAACGTCTGAAACCTTATTAGCTTCTTTCCATATGTCCAATTGCTCAAATCGAAAATCTTCCATTGTAAAATATTCTATTTCTTGAGTCTTCGCTCTGTGCCCTGTGCACTGCGCTCTGTGCTTCCAAAAACGTGAAACTCTTTACTTTCCAAAATAATTAATGAGCAACAACGTCGTCGTAATCGCAGAAAGTGCTGTTGTGACTATGAATGAAAACGTCGGTAGATTCAGGTTGAATATCTTTTTGGATTCGGGTTCTATAATAACAACATCATTAGGGAGCAGAAAATATGCTTCGCTGGATAGTATGGCTTTGTCCTGGAGATTAAGGTTGAAAGTTTTTGTTCCGCCATCTACCGGTCTGACCACAAGAATTTTGTCCCTGCGTCCAAAATCACTCATTCCTCCCGCACGGCCGATAGCCTCAAAAACAGTAAGATAGTTGTTATAGTTTATGTATGTTCCAGGTGCTTTTACCTCTCCTAATACAGTAAACTTAAAATTCAATAGTTTACATTCGACTGTTGCATTCATAAACACCTTATCTGCCGAGGTCTGTAACAGCTTTCTAGATTCTTCAAGTGTAAGCCCTCCGACTTTTATAGGTCCAACTACAGGTAAAACGATGTTTCCTTCAGAATTCACATCATAGCCATAAAGATATCCTCCCGATTCGCCTTGAGTAATATAAGATCCTCCATAGTTCCTTGTTGATGAAAGAAAATCAACTATAGAACCATCCGGGGTCATAGCCTTTACTGTAATGTATAATATGTCACGAGGTTGAATCCGGTAATCAGGTATCTCCATTACAAAGGTCTCCTGGCCTCCGACTTCGGGGAGATTATTGAGATAGGCTAATTTTTGCTGTGTTGTGCAACCCATAATTAAAACAGATGTGATCAGGATTGAAATAAGATTTTTCATACTATGAAAAGGATTTACTATTTTTTATTAAAGAAGTGATATCAAAGATAAGGTTTCCTTAGCTTAAAACCCTGTTTGAAATATCGCGGTTTCATTTTCAGTTTGATCAAATCGATTAGAAATTTACAATAATATATAAAAAGGCCAAACATTAATGGCTCGGAAGGAAATTTGAATCTGTTAGCATCACCGACAGTTCCAAAAATGAAATTTATTAAATAGAAACTCAAATAAAGAACTATTAGCGTAACCAGTTGCGGATCAGGGTATTTATTACTTATTATATAA
>CAZACO010000719.1:0-2716 GCA_964483185.1 uncultured Desulfobacteraceae bacterium | reverse complement strand
ATGGACCTCAAGGTCATGCTCACGACGTTTGGAATGATATTTCTGGCTGAACTGGGCGACAAAACGCAATTGGCGACCTTTGCCTTTGCCGCTGAAAGCAAGACGCGATTGGCGGTGTTCCTCGGATCTGCAGGCGCACTCATATTGACCTCCCTGTTGGCCGTTTTATTCGGCTCGGCCGTGAGTCGCCTGATCCCGCCCAACTATATCAAGATGGGGGCCGGCGGCCTGTTCGTCGTATTGGGGGCATGGATGTTGGTGTTTCCGGGTGGGAAATAGTCAGGAGACTCCATCGAGGTCGTGAGCAGTCCCGCCCCGCGGGTGCGCGCTCGCTGATAATGCTCAGCCTGTGGTTGTAAGGGAAGGCACGATTCTCATTCTGGTGTTGCATTAAGTTGGACCATTGCATCGAATATGGGCGGCCGTTGTCCGGTAAACTCGCCAACCCATTTGTTATAAATTTCAAGTATCTTTTTTGATCGGTAAAGATCAGATATCACGCGATCTGCAACAAGACGAAAGTCTGCATCATTCCGCCTTACGGCAAGCGCAAAAGGCTCAAAGGAGAACACGTTGGGATCAATCATAAAGCTCATTGGGTCATGCGCTTTTGAAGCTATACCGATAAGTACGATCTGGTCAGAAGAAAAGGCATCGATTTTCTTCTTTCGTAACGCATCGATGCCTTCTTTTGCTGAATTGAATAAGACGATTTCCGCATCCGTTGATGTTTCTCGAATTAGTTTTTTCAATACGACGGCGGTCGTTGTGTCTTTCACGACGCCGATCTTCTTTCCATTAAAACCTGCAGAATCACGAGCCTTACTATCCCTTAAGGTTATTAGTGAAGCACCGGTAACAAATGTTAGTTGCGTAAAGTCAACAAGTTTACTACGGGAAAGGGTTTTAGTAGTTGAGCCGCACAATATGTCAATTTTGTTATCGCCCAGGGCTTTAAATCGCCCTTCAGCTGTTACGGGAACATAGTCAACCTTTACGTTCCCGCCAATTTCATTTTCAACCTCGGTCACGATACATTTACAGAGATCAATAGAATAACCGGTCGGCTTGCCGTCTTTGTCCAAAAATGACATGGGCGGTTCAGACACACGATAGCCGATTCTGATGTGACCGGATTTTTTAATCTGTTGCAGGGTTCCCGTGAGTTCTTGAGCTGCCAGCGGGCCTGAAAACAAAACGACCCATAAAATAATTGCCAGCTTACATCTCATCATGATGTTCTCCTCAGGGCTCACGCAAAAACTTATTTTTTCGCGAGCCCTTAGTGATAATGAGTGAAGTGAAACGATAAAAGCCCGCTTTGCCGGGAAAAAACCATATAAGGTATGGGTCATCTCAGCAAAAACCCGAGTTACGACTTCCTCAGCCTTCGTTTTTCAGGCAATTTTCCCTTCCCAGTCTTAGAAGCAGCTTTCACTCTCGATTTCATGATTTTTTGAGGCTTCTTGTGACCTTCACTGATCCATTTATCAATAGCTTCTTTGTCAAACCGCCAGACTCTACCGACCCGAACTGCAGGGATCTTACCTTCAGCGGCATGCTTACAAATCGTAATTTCGTGTAAACTCAAATACTTTGCCAATTCCTTGGTGGTCATGATCTCAGCCATAATATATCCTCTTTCCCATTAGTGTTATTCTAAATGTGCTTTATAATATACAAACTTCATAAAATCAATATAAAACAATCTTAATCGCAAGTGCTGGATGCAGGAAGGATTAGCGGTTTGGAACCATGAGATGGATTGACAGCATTCATGGGTACCGTCAAGTGTGATTGGATGTTGAATCCCGGGGCCGAGGAAGGCGTCCTTTGCGTCCCCTGACCGGAAAGGGGTGTTTCTGTTGCTGAGGAGAGGATCTCTTCTCGGCAGACACGGTCATCAGGTATGAATGGTTTTCCTTTTTCCTTGCCCGTGAAAAACCATTTCGCTATGATGAAAAAAGTTGTGCTGTAATAACCCGTTTGCCCTTCGCGTATTGAAAATGCATGAAAAGATTGGAAGACTTCACGTCCTCACAGACACCCTGCTGCAGTCCCGCTTCTCCCACGTGCAACTGGCGGAGATGGCGATTGCCGGAGGTGCGGATACCATCCAGTTCCGTCACAAGGAGGGATCGACCCGTGAGATGATTGAGATGGCCACACAGATGAAGCGGGCGTGTGCCGATAAGAATGTTGCCTTTATCGTAAACGACCGGATCGACATTGCCATTGCCGCTCAGGCCGACGGGGTGCATCTTGGACAGGATGATTTTCCGATCCCCCTGGCGAGAAAACTACTGGGAAACGACCGGATGATCGGCGGCTCGGCAGCGACGCTGGAGGAGGCCAGAAAATGCCTTGCGGACGGGGCCGACTACGTGGGTTTCGGGCCTGTCTTTCCGACCGGTTCCAAAGGCGACGCAGGCCCTGTGACCGGGATCGAGGCCCTGAAAATGATCGTTGAGGTCATCCCCCTTCCGATCATTGCCATCGGCGGGGTAGATGAGGGGAACACCGCGGGCGTCATGCGGTCAGGGGCTCACGGGATCGCTGTCATCTCTGCGGTTTGCTGCCGGCAAGACCCCCGGCAGGCGACACAGGGGCTTTGTCAGGCCATACACTCGGCAGTTCCCGGAGGGCGCCATGCCTGAGACCCTGGCTGACATCGGAGAATTCGGTTTGATCGATCGGATTGACGCGCTCCTTCAAA
>CAZACO010000718.1:0-2722 GCA_964483185.1 uncultured Desulfobacteraceae bacterium | reverse complement strand
GGTTGATGAGAAAATTGCAGCCATGTTAGGCCCCCAGGCAGCGACGTTTCCTCCCGAGAAAGTGGCGGAGATCCGGAACCGGTTAAACCGGAGGGTTCTGGACAGCCTGATCGTAGAGGTCCTTCTCACAAAGGCCGTTGAAAAGGAACATGTTATGGTGAAGGCCGATGAAATCAATGCGGTGTTGAGCCAATTGAAGGGATCTCTGCCGGCTGATGTCAAGTTTGAAGAATATCTCAAGACGATCGGTCTTACAGAAAAAGACCTGCGGCAGACGGTAAGCAGGAACCTGGGGATTCAGAAGTTGGTAGAACAGCAGATGACCGATATTTCAGCGCCCGGTGACCCAGAGATGGAGGCCTACTACGCAGGCCACCCGGAGGAGTTTGAGACGCCTGAAAGGATAGAGGTGAGGCATATCCTGGTAGCGGTCAGCCCGGAGGACAGTGAAAAAACAAAGGCCGAAAAGATGAAGAAGGCTGAAAAGATCCGGGAGCAGGTCGTCGACAAGAAAGGGAAAAATTTCGAGACGGTTGCAGCCCAGGTCTCTGACTGCCCGAGCAAGGAAAAAGGGGGGAGATTGGGTCTGTTGAGCCGAGGTCAGACAGTAAAGGCATTTGAGGACGCAGCATTCAGCCGGAAGGTGGGTGAGATCGGGCCTGTTGTGGAAACGAGATTCGGGTATCATATCATTGAGGTCCTCGATCGCAAGGAAGCCGGGAAGGCCCCGTTTTCTGAAGTGCGAGAGAGTATCGCCCGTCATCTGACTGAACAGAAGAAAGAACAGGCGGTCCACGCCTATATCGATTCACTCAAAGCCGCGGCCACCATTGTTTTTCAAAACGACACATCCGGTGGTGGAAATCCCGCGTAAGAAAAACAATCAATGCTGCCATTTTGAGATGGCTGTTTAACATCGAATCAGGCTCCCATGGAAACGGTTCAGGCATTTCCGTGGGAGTCTTTTTTTTGGGTGAAAGGTCTTCCGGCCAACCGACGAGGAACTGGGAATCGCAAGCAGACAAAAAAGGCCGTTGAAGCTCAAAGGGGAGCAGGTCATTTATTCAATATGACGAACTGGGTCCCTTGGGCCTTACACCCCCCTTGGAGGGAATAGGGGCATGTATCCTTTTGTCTTCACATTTACGACCGCTATCCCGGACACAATGAGTCCCAGGGCCATGAGGATATCTAAGGTAATAGGTTCTCCGAGAATGAGCCCTCCCAGAAAGACACCGGATATAGGCATAACGAAAATAAAGGAATGAAGTGATACTGCGCCATATTTCTTGAGCAAGCTGTTCCACGCAACAAACCCGAAAGAGGCGGTCACAAAACCCTGGTAGAGGAGAGAAGATATGAGTTTTGGATCCCACTGGACGATGGTTTTGACGTCCCAGATATAGGCGGCCAAAAAGAAGAAGGGGACTGAAAAGAGCATCGGATAGAATACGATCTGAAAGGGGGGAAATCGGTTTATAATCCTTTTCGTGTAAACCGTGTTACAGGCCCAGAGGAAAGAAGTGATGAGGACCATAAGGTCCCCGATTTGCACGTCTGTTGTTACCCCCTTTTTCCCCAGAAAGACGAGGGCCATTCCCGAAAACCCGAGAAGGAGGCCCAGGATTTTCTTTTTGGTGATCTGATCTCCGGGGATGAAATGATGGGCCAGGAAAAGGACAAAAAAGGGTTGGATATTGATCAGCAAGACCCCCCTGGAAGCAGTGGTTTTGCTGAGCCCAAGATAGAGAAGGGCCAACTGGAGCGTAAAAAGTACAGAGACAATGAACAACTGCTTTGGCTGACCCCTTTTGATAACAAATGGCCGCCTTGTAGCCAGCGCCCACAGGAAGATTGCAACTGAAGCCATGCTGAAGCGGACAGCGGCTGTCGTAAACACCCCCATGCTGAGGAGACTGATTTTGATGGCTACTGCATTTGCCCCGAAAACAGTGCACAGAAATATGGTGAAAGCGGCAGCAGAAAACGGCAGTTGTTGATTGTCGATCGTATCTTCAGCCATTCGCCTAAGGCTCCTCCGGCGGAACAGGCTTAGACCGGGGGCCAGCGGTTACGGGAGGAACGGGTTTGACCAAGCCCTTTTGGATGATCCACCTGATGTACAGCCATCCCATCACGCAGCCGATTGCATAGTGCGGGAAGTCCCACCAGACAAAGGTGGTTCCGATCAGGGCCTTGCCCAAGAAACAGGACCGGATCTTCTCCAGAACCGGGGGGTGAAACAACTGGAGTATCTCAAGGGCGCTGGTGACCACGAACACCCACAAAGGGATACGATTGAGCGATTTTTTCCCCGGAAAAATGAAAAAGAAGACCAGTATCCAGAAGATCTCGTAAAAAAGCCCGGCCCCGTAGTCATTGAACCACCATTGCCCGGGCCCTGAATAGAATTTAAACAGGAACCCCAACGGCGTGACAAACAGGAGGGAGATAATCGCGTATTTACGGGCAGGGGAAGAGGCCCTTGAAAAATCCCCCATTTAGTATTGCCTCCTCAGGCTGTGTTGATACCATTAACTCGGAAAGCCGTTGGCCAAAACAAGGATCACGCTCAAAAAATAAGCCCTTCCGGAAAAGGGCTTATCGGCGCAAGTCGTTAAATTTGAGACCTTTGCAAAACACCCCCTTTTGCCCAATCTCTGCGTCAGGCTCAAATTTCAATCCTCGAAATATTCAATATATTCCTGTGGTTGAAATTTTC
>CAZACO010000717.1:0-2727 GCA_964483185.1 uncultured Desulfobacteraceae bacterium | reverse complement strand
TGGAAAAGGTGAATCATCAGGACCCGGAGATATCCAGAGAAAAGATCCTGTTTGACAATCTTACCCCTCTCTATCCCGAACAAAGGATCAGTCTGGAGGTCTCCCCTGACAACTATTCTACAAGAATCATGGATCTGATGACGCCGATCGGAAAGGGACAGAGGGGACTGATTGTCGCCCCTCCCAGGACGGGAAAAACCATGCTCCTGCAGAATGTTGCCAATAGCGTTTCGGCCAACGAAAAAGACATCCACAAGATCGTCCTTCTCATAGATGAAAGGCCGGAAGAAGTCACCGACATGGCTCGATCCGTTGAGGCCGAAGTGGTCAGTTCTACCTTTGATGAACCCCCTCAACGGCACGTACAGGTCGCGGAAATGGTCATTGAAAAGGCAAAGAGATTGGTAGAGCACAAACTGGATGTCCTGATCCTTTTGGACAGTATTACTCGATTGGCCAGGGCCTACAACTCCGTCGTTCCCCCTAGCGGGAAGATCCTTTCCGGCGGGTTGGACTCCAATGCACTCCACAAACCCAAACGCTTCTTCGGGGCAGCCCGAAACATTGAGGAGGGCGGCAGCCTCACCATCATCGCCACGGCCCTCATTGACACGGGGAGCAGAATGGATGAGGTTATCTTTGAAGAATTCAAAGGCACCGGCAATATGGAGATTCACTTAGATCGAAAGCTGAGCGATAGGCGGGTCTTTCCATCCATTGACATCAACCTCTCAGGGACCCGGAAGGAAGAGCTCTTGCTGGATGAGGCTGATCTCAACCGTATTTGGATTTTGCGCAAGCTGCTTGCACCATTGACCCCGGTGGACAGCATGGAATTCTTGCTTGAAAAAATCAAGGGAACAAAAGATAATAAGGAATTTCTGGATTCAATGAGCGACTAACCAAATGAGGAGATACGAAAAAGATGAAAAATGGAATCCATCCGGAATACTACAAAACGACAGTGCGCTGTGCATGCGGAAATGAATTTGAAACCGGCTCCACTGTCAAGGAAATCAATATTGAAATCTGCTCGAAATGCCACCCGTTTTTTACGGGCAAACAGAAGCTGGTAGATTCAGCAGGAAGAGTGGAACGCTTCAGAAGAAAGTATGCCAAATTCAATGAAGCGCGCTCCGATAGTAAAACAGACGCTTAGACAGGTATTGCGCCTTTTTGACCGATGTCGGGACCTAAGCCCTCCACCCATGTAATACCTGCCTGATCGTGCGCCTTTGAAGGCTCACGGTGACGGCAGGCTCACTCCCTGCGCAAGCGCCTAATGGTGATACCTTCTTTGGAATGAGACTCGAAACCCTGGCCCAGACCTGACGACCGACGGGGTACCGAAAAATGATCCCGTCATGCCCTAGGAGTGACATCGTGACCAAATCGGGTCGCACCAGGACGGTCGTGAAGATCTCCGAGCAGAATCGAATATTATATTTTGAGGTTTGTGGTGATGTTTGCCAAAATCAAAGACATTGAAAAGCGGTATAACGAATTGGAGACCGATCTGGGTCGCCCGGAAGTTATCCGGGATCAAAAGACCTATCAGATATATGCCAGAGAACACAGCATGCTCGCCCCAATCGTTACCACCTTTCGAAAACATACGTCCCTGAAAAATGAGATTGAAAGCAACCAATCCCTTTTGGATGATCCGGATACTGAGATCAGGAAGCTGGCCAGGGAAGAAATTGAATCCTTGGGTTCAACTCTGTCCAAAATAGAACAAGACCTCAAGGCCCTCCTTATCCCCAGAGATCCCAACGAAGACAAAAACATCCTTTTAGAAATAAGGGCCGGCACAGGGGGGGGAGAAGCCGCTCTTTTTGCTGCCGACCTCTTCAGGATGTACAGCCGGTACGCTGAAATAAGGGGATGGAAAACAGAAATCCTCAGTCAACACTTGACAGGGATCGGGGGGTTCAAAGAAATCATTGTCCTTGTGGAAGGGCAGATGGTATTCAGCCGGCTCAAATATGAAAGTGGGGTTCATCGGGTCCAGCGCGTGCCCGAAACAGAGACTCAAGGCCGGATACACACATCGGCGGTCACCGTGGCTGTACTCCCGGAGGCCGAAGAAATAGATGTGGAAATCGACCCTGAAGATCTCCGCATAGACGTGTACCGTTCATCAGGACCTGGCGGGCAACACGTAAACAAGACTGCCTCGGCAGTCCGAATTACTCATATCCCCACAGGTCTCGTCGTGACCTGCCAGGATGAGAAATCTCAGCACAAGAACAAGGCGAAGGCGATGAAGGTGCTAAGGTCACGACTGTTGGATATTGAGACTTCCCAGCAGCAATCCAAGATCTCCGAAGAACGGCGCATAATGGTGGGCTCTGGCGACAGGAGTGAGCGGATCAGGACCTACAACTATCCCCAGGCAAGGGTCACAGACCACAGAATCGGGCTTACCCTTTACAAATTAGAGGCCTTTCTCCAGGGAGAGCTGGATCTTGTTGTCGAGCCCCTGATTACCCACTTTCAGACGGAAGGGCTGAAAAGAGCCGACCGGAATTGAGCCGATACCCGATGCCCTTGAGGATTGAATATTGACGCTTGACGATTTAAGGGATTTTCCGTTTTTAATTGAAAACGTCTGAGCGAAACGACTCCACAAATATTCAATATTGATGCATTCGGAAAAAGTCAAAATCTCACGCAAAGGCGCAACGCTCGCAAAGTTAACTTGTTAATATTAAAAGATCTTTTCTT
>CAZACO010000716.1:0-2731 GCA_964483185.1 uncultured Desulfobacteraceae bacterium | reverse complement strand
GGTTCAAGAAATCGGAAATGGAATACCTGGTTCATGACGCTGAAGCGAAACTGGTGCTGACAGGCCGTGAACAGGAGAGGCTTATACATAAAATAGATCCGGGTCTCACCGCCATCGCTATCCATACCGAAGGACCGTACCAGGACCTGGATTTTTTTCGTTCCGCCTCAGATGACATGGTCAAGGAAGAGGTGGGGCCCGATGACCCGGGGCTCATCATCTACACCTCGGGAACCACCGGGAAACCGAAAGGGGCGATCCTTACACAAAAAAACCTGGTCCACGATGCAAGAAATATCATAACCATATGGGAGATATCGGAAACAGACGTCTTGTGTCATGCGCTTCCCCTGTTTCATGTGCACGGACTCTGTTTTGCCCTTCACACGGCCCTTATGGCCGGTTCCCATGTCCTTATGCTGGATCGGTTTTCCCAACAGGAGATCATAGATATCTTGGCGAAAAAAGAGGGGAGATATGTCTGTACCCTCTTTATGGCCGTGCCCCCCATGTATGGCAAACTCATGGACCATGTGGGGGGGAAAGACTTTGACTTCGGGCACATGCGCCTGTGGACCTCTGGATCGGCGCCGCTTCTGGCAAAGGACTTCAAAAGGATCGCCAGAGTATTCGGAAAGGAGCCTGTTGAGCGGGAGGGGATGTCAGAGACAGGGATGAATTTTTCCAATCCCGTCAGGGGGTTACGAAAACCCGGCTCTATCGGGTTGCCGCTTCCGGATCTTGAGGTGCGTATTGTGGATATCGATACGTTTGCGGATGCAGCCCCAGGCCATGAGGGGGAGATCTGGCTTAAAGGCCCAGGGGTGACGCCTGGGTACTGGAACAAGCCGGAAGAAACCGCCCAAGCGTTTGAAAAGGGGTGGTTCCGAACCGGCGATCTGGGCAAGGTGGATGCGGACGGATATTATTACCTGACAGATCGATGCAAGCATATTATCATCTCAGGTGGCGAAAATATCTCACCAAAAGAGGTGGAAGGGGTCATCAACGCATCGGATGACGTGCTCGAGTCTTCTGTGGTGGGTATTCCGGATGAAAAATGGGGCGAAAAAGTAGTTGCGGCCATCGTCAAAAAGGATGTATCTGGGATCACGGCAGGTGAGATTCAGGCCCGTTGCAGAGAGCATCTACATGACTGGAAATGCCCAAAGGAGATTGTCTTCATAAAGGAATTGCCAAGAAATACTATGGGAAAGGTATTGGCCGAAGAGGTGAAAAAAATTTTTCACCCCTGAAGACTGACTGAAACAATCTGAAATTCGTGTGAGATAAAAGGCCCCATCCGTCGGTTTCCAATTTCGGATTTCTAATTTCCTGTTCCCCAACTATCATGTAAATAAATCGGAGCACTGAAAATGGATCCAAAAGAAATGATCAGCGGCAAAAGAGTCCTTATCGTGGATGATGAGCAGGACGTTCTCGATACATTGGCCGGTCTTCTGGATATGTGCAAGATCGACACGGCGACCTCTTTTGAGGAGGGCAGACGACTCCTTGAAGACAATGTGTATGATGTGGCTATCCTGGATATTATGGGCGTCAGAGGCTTTGATCTCCTTGCGATTGCCACGAAACGGGGAACCCCCGCACTGATGCTCACGGCACACGCGCTTTCCGAAGAAAACCTCAAAAGATCGGCTGAAAACGGGGCGTCGTACTATGCGCCCAAAGATGAAATCGACCGCATCGATGTCTTTGTTGCCGACGTCCTGGAGTCAAAGGAGAAAAACAAGAGCGCCTGGATCAAGGTGTTTGAGAGGCTGGGCCATTTCTATGACATAAAATTCGGGGGGGCCGACTGGAGAAAAAAAGAGCAGGAATTCTGGGAGAAACGGACAAGGATCTTCCGCTGAATGCCTCCACAAGGGTTGGCTTCCAGCCTGATCTCCTGTCAGCAAAGCCTCCGGCCGGCAACACTACCCGCCTGATCGGGGCAGAAACCTTGACTTTCAATATCCCTTGTTCGATATCTCATATTAGACGTTTTCGCCATTCCATAATCAGTCGGTTGAAAAAGGCGTTGACTTTAAAGCGTACTCTTGGTATTAAAGTGTACACCTAATAAACATTTTCAACTCAAACGTCAAGTTATCAAGAAAGACATACGGGATGGAAATCAACGTAAAAGAGGCTAGAAATAAGATCAGCGCGCTTTTAGATATAACCCAAAAAGGCGGGGAGGTTCTGATTTCAAGGCGAGGTAAGAAAGTCGCCCGACTTGTGCCTGCGGCTGATGCGGAAAAGAGGCTGCCGGATTTAAGTGTTTTCAGGGCATCCATTGCTGTAAAAGGCGGCCCTCTGAGCCGGACAGTCATTGACGGTCGAAACGCGGAGCGATATTGATGCTCTACCTGGATACGAGTGTCCTGGTTGCGTATTATTGTCCCGAAGCCTTGAGTCAGCAGGTGCAAAGCCTGCTCAGTGAAGCGGTGAAACCGGCCTTGAGTTATTTGACCGAAGTGGAGTTGTTTTCCGCGGTGGCTAAAAAGGTCAGGTCGGAAGAGATCAGAAGTGCTGATGGAAATCGTATTCTGGCCAAATTTTCTTCACATGTGGATGCTGATTTTTACACGATCATAGCCGTGGTAAAGCATCACTGGCGATTGGCAAAAGGCTGGATCGGCCTTTTCAGCACGTCCCTCAGAACCCTTGACGCACTTCATCTTTCAATTGCATCGGCAGAAGAATTGGAATTGGTTACAGCGGACAA
>CAZACO010000715.1:0-2734 GCA_964483185.1 uncultured Desulfobacteraceae bacterium | reverse complement strand
TTATTGAGCTGTATAACTCTCTGCCGATCCGGGAGCTAGCCTTTAATCAGGTGGGATTTTCGCTATATGAGATCACTCACTGGGAACCATTACAGCAACTTCACCACTACTACGAACTGATCCACCCCTGTGCCGTGCATCGATTATTTCTCACTTGCAAATTCTCTGCTTGCGTTCGCCTTCCATAAAGGCGCTTTCTCTTAGCATCACGACGACTCACTTCCCGTGTTCCGCGTAACAGCCTGCTATCAGTTCACGCCGTCTATATGCCGGAGGCCATCTATCCAGTAAACAGGCTCCCGATAGATTTATCATAGTGCTTAGCTGACTACTGCTTTCGACCTCGCATGTTCTCACTCTCGACACCTCTTCAACGGTTCACTTTCGTTCGTCTTCTGATAGCTCACCTGACTGCTCTTTCGCAGCCTTTTAACCGAAACGTTTACCACCTCACCTTTTAAGCTCAGCAGCTTTCGACGGTTTGTTAGGCCGCACAGCGGTCTGCGACATGCTACTGTAAGCTGATTCCAGGGGTCATCCTTACTTCTCCGGACTCCCTCATCTGCTACGCAGCTTTTCACGGCATACATTCTATGTTAGATACTTCTTTAAACAGTAATAAAAATTATTTATTTTAAACTGTGCGTGATTTTTTAGTCCGTATTTTCTTTATTGAACGTTTTTTATTCTGGGTAGTTTTATTTGCGAGTTGTATTAAGGATAATAGAGCTGAATTTACTGCTTCTTCGTTTGGAAAGACATCAGCAACTTCCGGTTTAAGCACAACGATATTTGACGATTCTTTTATACGTTTAGTATATTTACCGCGTTCAAGTCCTTTAGGAAAATCCTCTATTTTATACTCATCACGAAGCTCGTCTTTTTTCTTTTGATTAACCTTCTTCATATATCTTTCTTTCTCCTCGAGTTGCTATTCGGGCACTGATTATTCTTATAATTTCATCATCGTTTGTATGCGCTACTACTAATAAGCGACCAAGTTTTGACAGGCCGAAAGTAATATATCGCTTCTCTGTAATTGAATGGTCAGGATCAAATCCAGTCGCGGACATTGGGTCATTTAGAGCAGTGACAGCTTCCTCAAACGAAATCCTGTGTTTTCTTATATTTGATCTAGCTTTATTTGAGTCCCATTCAAATTTCATTACTTATAAAGTAAAACTTGTAATTGAGTTGTCAACATATAAAAAGGTTATCCAAATACATTTTCCGTTTAACTCAAAGTTCAGCCATGCGGACAGGCCGTAGCACGAGCAATGAAAAAAAAATAATAAAAATATAAAGTCTCATGTCCAACCCCGGCACTTGCTGGCCGCATCTGCTGTAATGAATGTTAGGCGCCCTTAGCAGCAATGAAGTTCTTTTACTTAAAGTAAAATCATTAAAATACTTAATAGCAATTATTTATATTAATAGAAGTTGAGTATTAGAATTTATCTAAACCAGAAAAGTTTTCCTTTGCTTAATACGCATATCTATTATAAGAAATATTTCTTTGCAATTCTTATAAAGAACAGCGGCCTTCAGATAATATTTATTTTCCCGCTATACTTTTCTCAATTAAATTATCTGCGATGAAAAGCTATCATAGTATTATCGAATAGAGTTCAGCGTCATAGGCACAGAGTCTCGAGCGTACTGTGAATGCTATAGTGTGGCAAATAGTATTATTCAACCGGGCCACTTTTTTCTAATTCCTTCAACTTGTTATTCCAATATTCAACGTAGGAAACATATGCTTTTCTGCTTGTCAGAAATCTAATATGCTGAGAAACATCCAGTTTATATGCTTGAATTTTATTTATTCCCAACCTGCGCGCTTTTTCCATTCTGTGGTTACCATCAATCAAGTTATGTCTTCCAGGAAATATTTCTGCTAATATTACAGGTTTAGAAATCTCAACTGAATCCACGTACGACTCGTTAATAGATGAAAAACCTTCGAAGAAATCACTTACGGTTACTTCTTCAAGAAGAATAGTATCAGGATTTTTTTGAATATACTCAATTATTTTTGTGATATTGAATACAAAGATGCCATTTGGAAAAAGCTCATCTCCGTCAGTAACAGGACATGGAGTGAAATCATCATCTATTTTTATTATTCTTTTCAAATGATATACCTTTACATTAAAAGATAATCTTAAGAGTTTGAGTATTTCCCCATTTCCCGGTTAACTACCAAATGAGCATCGCGAACCGTGACGCCGACTCCCGAAAAAATTTAGCGTGATCTTAGAGACTCAGCGAAAATGTCGCACCTTTGCGGTTCGCGTATGACTCGATTTTCTGGAAACCATTACAGCAACTTCTTCACTACTACGAGCTGATCCGCCCCTGTGCCGTGCATCGATTATTTCTCACTTGCAAATTCTCTGCTTGCGTTCGCCTTCCATAAAGGCGCTTTCTCTTAGCATCACGACGACTCACTTCCCGTGTTCCGCGTAACAGCCTGCTATCAGTTCACGCCGTCTCTATGCCGGAGGCCATTCACCCAGTAAACAGGTTTCCGGTGGATTTATCGCAGTGTTAAGTTGACCACTGGTTTTGACCTCGTATGTTCTGAATCTCGACACCTCATCGAACGGTTCACTTTCGTTCGTCTCCTGATAGCACACCTGACTTCCTTAATAGAAGCCTTTTAACCGGAACGTTAACCACCTTGTCTCTTTAACAAAGCAGCTTCCGGCGGTTTGTCAGACCGCACAGCGGT
>CAZACO010000714.1:0-2735 GCA_964483185.1 uncultured Desulfobacteraceae bacterium | reverse complement strand
TTTCGGTGGAGCAAAAAGCCACGCCAGCTGGCGCAGGCGGCTTAACTCCACCGTTATACAATTCGTGTTTTGGAATTCAATTTTATATGATTACGGGGCAAGGTTTTATGTTGTAGTTGCAGGTACCTATAGATTAGTTGTGCAATATCAGGTTCCCAATGTCCCTAGTATGGGGATTGACATTAACCGAAAATTTTTTTAGTAACTTTCTGTTTGTTTACAACTACATCACAATAACCAATAACCGTAAATCATGTACTACAGAGTATTTGGAATCATTATTCTTTTCCTATCCACTATTACATTAATTGAAGCAAATTGTCAATTATCTGCTGATGCTGGAAATGATACTATCTACTGTGCCTCCAACTTGGATGAAATAACTCTCGGTGGAAATCCAACTGCTACGGGTGGGACACCTCCATACAGTTATTCATGGTCATGCGAGCTGAAGGTTAGAACTCATATATTCTATGCAACCTCCTTCTTGAATGACACAACTGTTTCAAATCCCACATTTAAGTCCCCACATGATACTCTCACATTCTTTCTCACAGTTACTGATAATCTTGATGGTGCTGTAAAGGACACTGTTATAGTTCGTTTTTCTGAGTTTGTTGCCTGTCTAGGTCAATGCAGGGAATTAATTGATGAAGGGGACAGTGTACAGCTGGGTCATTGCATTGAAGGTGGTATACAGCCATATGCCTACCATTGGACACCTACTGGTACTATATCTGATACATATATCCGAAATCCATGGGCAAGTCCTACAACAACTACTACATACGATTTAACATTAACTGATTCTGCTGGTTGTGAGACTCAGAGTAGTTGTCAGGTTACAGTTACACCTCGTCAACCATATGAACCAATACTTGATACCAATAAACTCTGGTACACACATATCTATATTTACTGCTGTTGGCAAATAAATACGGAAATAATTAAGATTGGTTCAGATACCATTGTAAATGATACTACTTATTATGAAGTATTGAGATCAACTGGAGGAGTACAGATTCCTGACCACAATTATGGATATCTACGGGAGGATAATAAGAGATTATTTTATAGAACTTCACTTGATAAACCTGAGAAGCTCATATACGATTTCGGTATTTCAGAAGGCGATACTGTAATAGTATATGGATTAAGCGATTGGACCAATTATAATATGGATAAATTCATCTATAAGTGTGACTCTATTCGGACTCGGGATTATTATCAGATTCAGAGAAATGTATACTATTTATGGCCTATCATTGGGGACACGCCAGAGTATTGGATTGAAGGAATTGGAGGTACTTCAGGTCTATTGCATCATTATGATGGTAAAGTAGGAGGTGATGGATTCAAGCTGTCATGTGTTAAATTTGAGAATAATTATATCTATAGAATAGACACATCTGGACCTTGTATTAAATTAGCTTTAGAAAATTCTGAGTACTCTTCTGACAAACTATCAGTATACCCTAATCCATTCAACGATCACCTAACCATAGACCGATTACCAAACGAAATCCTATCATTTGAGATTTATGATATAAATGGCAGACTGATATTCCAGGATAATGAATATACAACAGGTTCAATCACAATCAATACAGCAGATATAAAACCAGGATTATACCTGTTAAGAGTGAGGGATACTGATTCAGGACAGACTATTACAAGCAAGATAATAGCAAAGAGATAGTACAAAAAACTATTAGTATGATTACGGGGCTAGGTTCTAATTGAATTAAACATCTATATCTATAATGCAAGAAATCCTACCGATCTAACTACTTTTATTCATTATATTTTTCACTTAAAATAGACTATTATGATAAAGTATATTATTTGTTTCATTATTAGTACATTTCAAATATTTACTGTTTATAGTCAAGTTAGAGATCAATACAAATTTGGACATTTTATTGGGGGTGGTTCTCTGAGTATCGATCTGAAAAACATTGAACAAACTTCTATCCCAGGAGATGAACTATGGTTACATAGAAGATTTAACTTCACTTCTGATTTACATGTTGGGATATTTGTATCTAAATACATATTAACTGGAATTAAAGCTGAATATATAATAGAAAAAACTAATGCGAATATTCAAAATGCTCCTGATCTAAGAAAGACAATAATAGAAAATAATCTTCTTTTTGGTCCAATTATTCGTGCATATACACCTATTGGTTTATTTGGAGAAGCATCGTTTGGAAAAGGCTTTTTTGAAATTGGAGATGATGATCCTTGGACAACATCTGAAAAAATCTATGCATGGAATATTGGACTAGGGTATAGTCTATTTCTGAATGAGAATATTGCTATTGAACCTATTATATCATATAAAGTAAAAAGTAATGAAAATTCTTTTAATCAAACTCTTGAAAAGCATAAAGGATTAAACATAATTGTTTGTATCCAATATTATTTCAATATTTTTAAATAAAACCACACCTTAATTTTTACCCATTTAGTTCGGATTGTTTTGAAGCTCTACAGTTAAGTTAAACATTTAATTGTCTCTCTTAACTTTAGCTTATTCGGAGTCCGAACACTTTGATGACCTACATTATGAATACGGTGTTTGATTTTATAAATGAAAGAAATTGTATAACAAATCGTTGAAGCCGACCGGCTGGCTGTCATGCTTTTTGCAAACTTATGGTGTTTGGTAAAACCTAAAGGTTTTCGGTGGAGCAAAAAGACACGCCAGCTGGCGCAGGCGGCTTAACTCC
>CAZACO010000713.1:0-2736 GCA_964483185.1 uncultured Desulfobacteraceae bacterium | reverse complement strand
AATTCCCTTTACCTGCCATCCTGATTTCAATTCCATCAGAGCACCTCCTTTGATCGACAAAATAATTTATTGTGTTATGGGTTGCAGGAACTCGCCGTTTTATTAAGAGAGCAACTCTCTTACAGTTTTTACGATTTAAAATTGTGGAGTTGTAATGAAGATTTTACTCCCAACAGGAAAAATAGCCCCTGTCAGGAGATGGGTGGGCACATTTTGAGGTGTTTGACCATGAGGAACCTCTTGAAGATAGGTTCAGGGTTCGGGGTGAATCGAAATGAATCATAGTGAAACTAATGGCCAAGTCAAGGGAAATCGAAGAAAATATGGGAGGGATGCGGTTTTTGACCGGGCACGCCATCGAATATCGAATCATGATGGAAGGCCTTTTTTTATTTGTAAGGCGTTTATCCTTGACCGATCCGGAACAAATCAGGTATTTCCAAACCTGTTCAACTCTCAAGTTGCCGGTGTCAGGAATCACGGCTGAAGTCGGAATCTTCGACCGGTAACCAGCAGCGAGCAATCCGTAACGAGTAACCGGAAATCGATGAAAATATTGATCTGTGGTGGAAAGGGGCAATTAGGCGCCGAGTTCGATGAAACGCTCGGCCGTATCCACGAGGTCAGGTCTGTAGACCTGGATGAATTGGACATTACGAATGGTTCGCAGGTGGCGGCCGCGGTGGCGGCGTTCGGTCCTGATGTCATACTGAACTGTGCAGCATATACCGCGGTAGACACCTGTGAAACCGAGCAGGAGCTGGCGTGGAAGGTGAACGCGGAGGGCCCCCGGAACCTGGGCATGGCCGCAAAAAAACAGGGGGCGCAACTGATTCATATCTCAACCGATTATGTCTTTGACGGCAGAAAACCGGTGCCTGAACCTTACACCGAGACGGATGAAACCGACCCGGCGTCCTGTTACGGAAGGACCAAATTAGCGGGAGAGGCGGCTGTCAAACAGACCACCGACACCTATATGATCCTGCGCACGGCATGGATGTACGGCATAGGGGGGCCGAATTTTCTCAAGACCATGCTCAGGCTGGCCCTGGAGGACCCAACCCGGAAAATAAAGGTGGTCAACGACCAGTTCGGATCCCCGACCTGGAGCTACCGGCTGGCCCTGCAGATTGAGAGACTGATAACATCGGGCGGACAGGGAACCTACCATGCAACCGCCGAAGGGTATGGCACCTGGTATCAATTGGCCGCCCTATTCCTTAAAAGGATGGAGGTGCCCCATTCCCTGGTTCCCTGCACAACCGCGGAATATCCCACGCCGGCCCTAAGGCCCACGAATTCCATCCTGGAAAACCGTCGCCTTAAAGAATCGGGCATCAACCTGATGCAGGACTGGAAGAGCGATCTGGCGGAGTTTGTCGCCAGGTTCAGGGATCGTTTGATGAGCGAGGCAAGAGAGGGGCGCGTATGAAACATATGTTGGTGACAGGGGGATGCGGTTTTATCGGGACCAATTTTATCACCTATCTCCTGGAAGAGGCTGACTTTGAAGGTCGTGTGGTGAATGTGGACGCCCTTACCTACGCCGGCAATCCGGAGAATCTGACAGAGGTGGAGGAGCGTTTTCCAGGGCGTTATATCTTTGTCAAGGCGGACATCTGCGACAGGGAGCGCATGGCGCGTGTCTTTGCCGACTACGAGATAGACACCGTCTGTCATTTTGCGGCCGAATCCCATGTGGATCGGTCCATCGTGAGACCGGATGCATTTATCCAGACCAACATTGTCGGGACGTTCAACCTCCTGGAACTGGCGAGGAAACATCAGGGCAGGCTGGCGCTCTTTCACCACATCAGCACGGATGAGGTATTTGGCAGCCTGGGAAAGGAAGGGTATTTCACAGAGGAGACACCCTACCACCCCAACAGCCCCTATTCTGCCTCAAAGGCCTCTTCAGATCATCTGGTGAGGGCCTACCACGAGACGTACGGCCTTCCTATCACCATCTCCAACTGCTCCAATAACTACGGCCCCTACCAGTTCCCCGAAAAACTCATCCCCCTTATGATCCTGAATGCCCTTGAAGGAAAGCCCCTCCCTGTTTACGGGGATGGTCTCAATGTCAGGGACTGGCTGTATGTCAGGGATCACTGTACGGCCATCTGGACGATCATGAAAAACGGAAAGAGGGGCGAGACCTACACTATCGGTGGCAGTACCGAAATGGAGAATATCCGGATCGTGGAAATGATCTGTGATATCCTTGACGAACTGGCTCCGTCCGGGAAGGACCCGTCACGCAGAGAGCTGATCACCTTTGTCAAGGACCGGCCCGGGCACGACCGCAGGTACGCCATCGATTGTACCAGGTTGAGGAAGGCGTTGAATTGGGTGCCCGAGGAGTCCCTTGAGACCGGAATCCACAAGACGATCCGGTGGTATCTTGAAAATAAGGAGTGGGTGAACCGGGTGCGAAGCGGTGAATACCAGTCCTGGATCGACGCGCAGTATGGAAATTGAAGTCTGACACATCGATGCGGTTCCCGGGGCCGCACCAGGGAGGCTGGCCCGGACAGGAAAACTGAGCCATACCCGGGAGGAAGAGGAACCGATGAAAGGAATCATTCTGGCAGGGGGGTCGGGGACCCGGCTCTATCCGATCACGCGTGTGGTCAGCAAGCAGTTGATGCCTGTTTATGACAAGCCGATGATCTATTATCCCCTGTCCGCGCTTATGTTGGCGGGGATCCGGGAAATCCTCATCATATCAAC
>CAZACO010000712.1:0-2736 GCA_964483185.1 uncultured Desulfobacteraceae bacterium | reverse complement strand
AGCCATTTTATTTACCCTGCGGGAAAGCCGAGGATACCGCATCTCCTTCGTTGTCAAGGGTTCGACGGCCCCGCCCCGGGCGGGGCAGCTTCACCCACGACGCCTAACCCAAATTCGTGGATCTTTTCATGATTAGGCCTGTAATCCGGGTATTTGTGAAACTCGCATATAATAATTTCAATAAGTTATGATGATCCCGGAGTTTGTAGTGCCAAAATATTTAAATATGGCTTGACTCGGGACTTTTTTTATGATAAAGGCTCTTCCATGTTTATCCGAAAGGTGCCCCACAAGAATAGAAAGACCCGCAAAGAGTATTATACGTATAAACTCGTGGACTCCATTCGAACAGAGCGGGGACCGCGTCAACGCACTGTCTTGAACCTAGGTGTCGACTTCAGCCTGCCTAAAGAGCAGTGGAAAGATCTCGCAAATTGTATAGAAGAAATCATCACCGGACAACAAACACTTATTGCGTATCCCAAAGCACTCAGATCGCTTGCAAGAAAATACGCAAAAAGGATTATCAGCCAAGAAGCCGCCGTTATTGACGAAACTCAAGATATTGCTCCGGATTACGCAACGGTCGATCTAAACAGCCTTAACAATGAGGAAGCCAGAACCGTCGGCGCTGAATACGTTGTTTATGAAACCATCAAGGAACTTGGAATAGATCGAAAACTCAAGGAAATTGGACTTGAACGTCATCAGCTTGCCGCTGCCATTGGCGTCATCGCGGGTCGAATGATTGTTCCTGGTTCTGAAAGAGCAACCCATTATTGGTTGCAGAACACCAGCGCTTTGGGCGAACTCATGGAATTCGATTTTTCCTTTTTGTCCCTGGACCGTCTATATAAGGCCTCGGATCATCTGATGAAGCATAAAGAGGCCATTGAAGATCATCTATGTGAAACCGAAACCCGGCTTTTTGTGTTGGAAGAAAAGATCATTTTGTATGATCTAACCAATACATTTTTGGAAGGTTCCGGCAAGTATAACTCCAAAGCTCGATACGGGAAGTCAAAAGAAAGACGCAGTGATTGTCCTCTGGTCACACTGGGCCTTGTCTTGGACATGCATGGTTTCCCCAAAAAGAGTCGCATTTTTGAGGGTAACGTCAGCGAGCCCGGAACGTTGAAAGCGATGATCGGTGGCCTTTCTGAAAGGAACACTTTCCAGGATTCACTCATCAAACCCACCATCGTTATGGATGCTGGGATAGCCTCTGAAGATAATATCCAGTGGCTAAGGGACAATCTTTATCCCTATATCGTAGTCTCCCGAAAGAGAAAGAAAGAGATCCCTTCTGATGTAAAAATGATGCCAGTCAAAATAGACGATAAGACAAAAGCTGTCCTTGTCCAAGCCGGTTTGGCACCTAACACTAAAACCGATGAATTGGAACTGTATTGCCATAGCGTTGACAAAGAGAAAAAGGAAGAAAGCATCAAAACCAAGTTCCAGGAGGGTTTCGAGGCCGAGTTGCTAAAAGCCCGTAATGCGCTTCATCTCCCAAACGGCACCAAACGCTACGAAAAAGTGATCGAGAGAATTGGCCGCCTGAAAGAGAAATTTAAGTTGGTATCTCACAGGTACAACATAACGATTGAGAAAGACCCCGAATCCCACAAAGCAAAAAGTATTAGCTGGTCACGGAAAAAGGCAAAAAAAACGAGTGGGGTTTATTGTCTGAGAACCAACCGCAATGATCTCAATGAGCAACAAATCTGGGATGTTTATACCATGCTTACGGACATCGAAGATGCATTCCGCTGCATGAAATCCGAGTTAGGACTGAGACCTATATATCATCATAAAGAACGGCGATGCGATGGTCATATTTTCATAACCCTCCTTGCCTATCATGTACTGCACACCATACGTCTCAAGCTGAGACAAAAAGGGGTCCGATTTTGTTGGGCAACGGTGCGCACTCAACTTTCATCACAGATCCGAATATCCACCACCATGAAGAAAAAAGATGGTAAGGCTGTCCATCTCAGAAAATCCTCAAGAGCGGAGTCATCCCATCGGACAATCTACGATGCCCTGAATCTATCCAGCCAGCCAGGGCGATTGGTTAAGACAACCCTTTAGCAAGGTTCAATCTGTAGTGCCAAAAGACTGAGTTTAAAACCCACAACTATTTGATATCGCATAACTTTTTTTTAAGGATCACAAATTTCGGTTAAGAATCATATTGGTGATTCGTGGGGAAAAGGTGATTCTGGACTCTGATCTTGCCGAACTATATGGTGTTGAGACTCGGCGTCTTAATGAACAGGTTTGCAGAAATATTGATAAATTTCCTGAAGACTTCATGTTCCAATTAACCGAAGAAGAGTTTACCAACTTGAAATCGCAAATTGCGACATCAAGTCCGGGTTGGGGTGGTCGAAGAAAACTGCCCCTGCTCTTTACAGAACACGGAGCATTCCAGGCTGCAAAAGGCCCGGTTGGCCGCTGAACTGCCCAAAGCCATGCAGCGGGTGTCTGCTGAGGGACCGGGATCACCTTGCCCATATTGATTATTCAGGGAGGGAGTGACAGGCTGGTCGATCCGTCCGGGGCGCAACTGCTGTATAAAACAATCGGATCAACAGCTAAGACGATCAAGGTCTATGACGGTCTCTACCACGAGGTATTCAACGAACCCGAGCAAGCCCAGGTTCTGGGCGATGTGGAAGAATGGCTGGACGCGCATCTGTCATAATGCGGGATTAGAACTTAGGTGGT
>CAZACO010000711.1:0-2738 GCA_964483185.1 uncultured Desulfobacteraceae bacterium | reverse complement strand
TTATCCGGAGCTTCAAAAATTCCGCCAGTATGAAGGAGATCAAAAAGGAACTGACGCCGGACGTGCTTTCCGCGGGCAAGTGGGCTAAATGGTCCACTGAGGCGCGTAAGATCCTTAAAACCGATCCCAGCTTCGGCAATGACCCGGATAAACCGGACCAGTTTATCCTGCGCGACAAACCCATTTCGTTCGAAGAGAAGATTTTCAACAAATTCAAGGCGGACAAGGATTTCTTCTCACGTGTTAAAACCCTGGAGGAGTTCCTGGAAAACGCCGACCCGGATTCGGAGTTCTTCGGCGAGATGTTTTCGTATTTTACGACTTTCCTTAAATCCTTCTCCCAGGTGAACGAATTCATCTTCTCCAGTTTTTTGTTGGTTCAGAAGATCGTCAAGCGTTTCCCCTTCCTGAATCCCGGCATCCAGTTTTCCTTTCAGGAGCTCTTTGAACAGGCGGAAAACGTCAGCCCGGTCTTCGCCCGCATCGGCGACGCCGATCTGAAGAAGGAATTCCTCCTGGAAGTGAAAAACAACATCCCCAACTGGCCGGCGATTTTCTCCGACCTCTTCCCCCACTCCCTCTCGCGGTTCATCACCGACGAACTGGCCGCCAACCAAAAAATCACGGAACTGCAGGGCCTGTTCGAGACGGCCCTGGCGCACTACAAGGAATACCGCGAAAGTTTCATCTGGCTGGTGCGCAACGTGGCCGAAGAGGACTGGTTCAAGGCGCTCGAAATCAAGCCGGAAAAGATCCTCATCTGCATGGTGCACCTCCTGGACATCACGTACCGTGAAATCGACAACCGGCGCGACGTCTCCCTCAACCGCAAGCTCAACAAGCAGATTCTTCAGCACCTTTTCCAGGAAAAACGGATCGAGGAATATTTCGCGGGCGCCGACGAGGATTCCATCAGCCGTATCTTCACCCTGATCGAAGACGTAAAGGACCTGGACCCCTCCATCAAAATAAACCTGAAGCACAAGATCAAGGACCGCTTTCCCGAATTCCATTTCATCGGCGAGCAGGAGATCGAAAAGGTCAGGCGCGGCCTGGTGGTGACACGGCGCGGCTACGAGGAGAAGCACACGGCCCTCAAGCACATCATCGAGGTCGATATCCCCGAAAACTCCAAGGAGATCGGGACGGCCATGCAGAAGGGCGACCTGCGCGAAAACGCCGAATACAAGGCCGCGTTGGAGAGGCAGGAGCTTTTGAAGACATCCGCCTCCAAACTCCAGGACGAACTCCAGAACGCGCAGATCTACGACCCCGCCGACGTGGACCTGACCACCGTGGGCTTCGGCTGCCGCGTGGAACTCTTAAACCAGCTGACGGACAGCTCCGAGGAGTATGTGATCTACGGTCCCTGGGAATCCGACCCGTCCCATAATATCATCTCCTATCTCTCGCCGCTGGGCACCGCGCTGTGCAACCACACGGTCGGCGAGGAACTCCACTTCACCATGAACGAAAAGGAGTACCGATACAAGATACTGGCCATCAACAAGGCGTAACGTTCACCAAGGACGGGATGACCGGATAGCTATAAAGTATTTCGCCCGCGACCGGACCCGGACGCTCTCAAGCGGGGACGGGCGGGCGGGGAAAAGGCGGAACACCTGCATGAAAACAACGTTGGTTCGTGGCATCCTGCTTTCACTTCTTCTTTTCACGGCCGCCGCCGGATTCGGCGCAGACATGGACGTCGTGGTCATGGTCGACGTGACCTGGAGCCTCTCGGAAAGTTTCAATGACATTGAGCAGTATCTGCTGGGGGCGCTCTTGTCCGACGTACTCAAGGACGGCGATACCTTCCACCTCTTGTGGTTTTCCGACCACCCCGAGACACTCATCACCGGACAGGTGACCGACGATCGAAGCCGGCAGGCCTTCCGGACCCGCCTGCGGGAATTACGCAACCTGCAGTGGACGTACGGTCACTACACCGACCTGGTGGGGGCCGTCGCCTACCTCATACAATTCACGGACAAGCTGCCCAAGGACCATAAAAAACTCATCATCCTCATCACCGACGGGGTGCATGATCCGGCCCCGGGCACGGCCACCCCCGCCGACCAGGAGGAGTTGAAACGCATCTTCCTTTCCCAGGCCGAGGAAATCAAGAAACGCGGCTGGAGCATCCACATCCTGAAAACCCTCTTGGAAAAGCAGAACCAGGGCGACGCCGGCCTGGCCGCCCCCTTCCTCGACACCTTCCGTGATGCGACCGACAGCACGGTCGTGCCCATGGACGGGGCGGATAAAAACGACCTCTTGATCGAGACCGCCGGCCTGGCCCGCATTATTTTCCCGGGCCCCCTGGGCACGGTGGGACGGAAGACCACCCTCCCCTTCATTATAAAAAATGCGGCCCCGGCACCGCTGCGCTGCACCCTGCGGGCGGTCAAGCTGGACGATCGCAACATACTGACCGGTCCCGTGACCGCGGAAACGGGGGCCAAGGCCTCCGGCGCCCTCAATGTACCGGTTGAATTCCCGGACACCCTCACCGACGGCGAACAGACGCTGAACGTCACCCTCGAATTCCAGGACGACGTGCGGCTGGTGGGCACCAGCGGCACCCTGCGCTTTACATACAAAAAGGACCTGGCTCCGCCCCTGGTCAACCTTACCCAAAACATCAGCCTGGGCTTTACCGTCTTGCCGCTGTGGATCATGCTCCTGGTCATCGGCGGCCTCATCGTCCTTTTGGCCCTCGCCCTGCTCATTATGGG
>CAZACO010000710.1:0-2738 GCA_964483185.1 uncultured Desulfobacteraceae bacterium | reverse complement strand
CCTATTCACGTTTCGAAGCCTCAATGTCTCTTTTATAAATGGTTGAGGCACCAATTTTGATGCATTCGTAAAAAGTCAAAATCTCGCGCAAAGGCGCAAAGCTCGCAAAGTTAACTTGTTAATATTAAAAAATCTTTTCTTGGCGTTCTTGGCCTCCGGCCCATAGGGCCTACGGCCCGGCGGGCGTCTTTGCGAGAAAACATACTTTTTACGGGACCATCAATGTTACTTCACGTCGTGAGTCCGGTTCCCGCGTCCTATGGGCGTGGTTGGTGATTCACGTCATTGACGAAGAAGAGTATGAAAGTGGTTTCTGCGTGTCAAGGAAAAGCCAGGTCTACAAAATCCCAGTGTTGGAAGCATGTGATGAATGAGAGCATTCAAGGAGAGGGCGTAACAAGGAGACTGGCGGTCAGGAATGAAACCGACATTCTCGATTCACACACAAAAGGCGTTACTCCACCAAGCGAGTGACCACAACCTATTGGTGCGCTTGATAATTTTTCACGTTTTGGAAAGACCGTACCTTAGAGCTCATCTCACAGCCCTTTAGCTACCTGATGTATGAAAAGGCATTAACAGGTTTCGGTTTATCCAGGAAATCGTGATAACCATGATGTATCTCGACACACGGTACCCCCGTCTGAATGATATCAAACTATCTGCATTGGTTGGCCGGGCAGATGTACGATATCTGCAATTTCCGGTGGTGCTGAATTTTTGAGATATTCAAATGGTAGCTTCTGCGGCATATGAGTTCTTCCTACCTTATGCACGCCTATCCATAGCCCATGAGAGTTCGGGTACCCGCTTGTGCCAGGCAGTAGCCTTTTCGTAGGCATAGCCGGCGCGCAGTACAACATCTTCCTGGAACGCTTTTCCGTAGAGCATAAGCCCGATCGGGAGGCCTTCTTTGGTAAACCCACACGGCACACTTATCCCACACATGCCCAGAATGTTGCCGATTGATGTGTTACGCAGATAGGACACGTTAATCTTTGAGTAGGTATCCAGATCTGTGTCAATTTCGATGACTGGAAGAGCGGGGAGGATTGTGGTGGGGACAAGAAGGACATCCACATCCCTGAGCGAGTCGTTTGCCATTGTCCGAAGACGTTTCGAATCCAATTGATTTTGAAGGTACTCGTTGGCACTGATATCCCTTCCCTTGATCATCCGATACCCGACAACAGGGTCCAGCTGATCGAAACACTCCTCCAACCATTTCTTATTGAGGGTATAGGCCTCTGCAGCTATAATGAGTCCTCTGGCGTTTAATCGTGCAACCTCTTCTGCCTCCACAAATCGGATACTCGTGACATCTGCGCCAAGATCCTGAAAAACCCTCCCACATTCTCTTACTGCCTTTTCCACTTCTGGATGGACGTTCTCCCAAAAGACTGACTCAGCGAAAGCCAGACGTAAACCCCGTACCCCTGATTTCAGGCCTTTCAATACATCATGGGGATTCAGTCCCCAAGTCGTATCATCGTTCAAGTCAGGGCCCTGAAGGTATTGATAAACGATTGCTGAATCTTCTACCGAACGTGAAATGGGGCCGACTGAATCAAGGGTCCAGCTCAGGGGATAAACACCGGAGCGGCTGATCCTACCCACGGTAGGTTTGAACCCTACTATTCCACAGAGGGAGGCTGGGATTCGTACTGATCCCCCTGTATCACTGCCCAAGGCCATTGGCGCCATGCCGGATGCGACAGCAACGGCTGAACCGCTGCTGGAACCACCTGGCACATAATGAATTCGCTGCCAGGGATTGTGGGGCGTGCAGTGGTCATGGTTAATTCCCACACCACTGTAGGCAAACTGTACCGTGTTGGTCTTACCCAGCAGAATCATACCGGCTTGAGCAAGCCTGCGCACCACATAGGCATTCTGCGAAGCGACATTGGATTCAAGCAGGCTTGTCCCTGCTGTGGTAGGAAGGCCCCTAACGTCATAGAGATCCTTGACCGCATAGGGTATTCCGTGTAGAAGCCCCAAATCCTGCCCGGAGTTCAAAGCTATTTCTGCGGCGTGTGCTTGGCCCAAAGCCCTATCGCGGCACACCAATCGGTAAGCTTTTAAGCGAGGATCCAAAGCTTCGATCCGAGACAGGTAGTGCTCCGTAATTTCTACTGGAGAAAGTCCTTCCTCGCGGATGCTCCTTGCCAGTTCACAGATAGTTTGGAAATGTAAAGGAGTCGTATCCATTAGCACCACCTTTCCTTTAGCAGGACCGTGGGAATCAGCCGTAGACCTTGGGCTGGTTACAATACGGACTAGAAGCCCCAGACAAAACCTGAGGTGGGAATTCATCCACTCCCGTTAAGCGTTCCGTTTGTTTGGCCAGAATGTATTGATATTTGTTCATTATCTCTCATTCCTCAGCGAGTTCAGCGGCTGATTTTCCCTTCCTCGACGATATCAGGATCTGGATGATCTTCCACTGCCTTCCCAACTGGTCTCCCCTGGCCATGGCAATCCTCCTGAAAAACGTCCTCTCGCCCGCTTCCTCCGGTCGCTTGAGCCCTCAGAGTCTCACAGAGTTCCTCAAATACGCCTGCACTGCCATATTGAGAAAACGCTTCGCAACCCTCTGTAGCTCTGAGAGCTCTGCCCGCCCCGTAGCTCCGGAAGATGGTACTGGGGTGAGAGATAATCAGTCTATATTTTATTCCGAGGCATGCAGCCTTTTTTCTTTTTCGACCCGTTCGCGAAGCCACATGGCCATGAGCTGG
>CAZACO010000709.1:0-2741 GCA_964483185.1 uncultured Desulfobacteraceae bacterium | reverse complement strand
ATCCCACCCTGCTGTTCACAAACGCGGGGATGGTCCAGTTCAAGGGGGCCTTTTTAGGCGAGGACAATCTGGGATATTCCAGAGCGGCCACGTCCCAGAAGTGTGTGCGTGCCGGCGGAAAACACAACGATCTCGAAAACGTCGGCTATACCCCGAGGCACCATACCTTTTTTGAGATGTTGGGAAATTTTTCCTTTGGCGACTACTTCAAGGAAGAGGCCATCGAGTGGGGATGGGAATTGCTGACCCAAGGGTACTGCCTCCCGGCCGAACGGTTGTATGTTTCCGTGTATAAGGATGATGATGAGGCATACAGGATATGGGCGGAGGAGATCGGGATCCCGGCAGATAGAATCGTGAGGTTAGGCGAAAAGGATAATTTCTGGGCCATGGGAGATACCGGGCCCTGCGGTCCCTGTTCAGAGATCCATATCGATCAGGGCCCATCCTTGGGATGCGGGCAGCCCGGTTGTGCGCCCGGTTGTGACTGCAACCGCTATTTAGAGATCTGGAACCTGGTCTTCACCCAGTTTGAGCGGGATCCGAACGGGAACCTGACGCCCCTTCCCAGACCGAATATCGACACGGGGATGGGACTGGAGCGGATCACGGCCGTTGTTCAGGGAGTGTCATCCAATTATGATACCGATCTGTTCAAAGATCTCATCCTGCGGATAGAAGAGGTTTCAGAGAAGAGATATGGGCGCAATGGCAAGCAGGATGTGGCCTTCCGGGTCATTTCCGATCATGCCCGAGCCGTCGCCTTTCTGATCGGCGACGGGATCATCCCTTCCAACGAAGGCCGGGGGTATGTCCTGAGGCGCATCATCCGCAGGGCGATCCGCTTTGGCCAGGTTCTCGATCTCAAAGGGGTATTTCTCCGGTCTGTTTGCAGTAAGGTCATCGACATCATGGGCCGGGACTACAACGAGCTGGTCCGGGCAAAGAGCCTTATTGAGGGCGTGGTGGATAATGAGGAAAGACGCTTTGCCGATACCTTGAATTACAGCATGAAAGTGCTGGATGAAGAGATCGGGAAATTAAAGACAAAGGGGATCGACACCATCCCCGGGGATGTGGCTTTCAAACTCTATGATACCTACGGTCTCTCTTTAGATATTGTAGAGGACGTGGCCCGCGATGAAAACCTGACCGTGGATAGAGACGGCTATAACCGGTCCATGTCCAGGCAGAGGAGCCTTTCTCAGGAATCGTGGAAAGGAAGTGGAGAAGCGGAGATCCCAGAGGTCTTTCGGGGCCTTCTGGCCCGTGGTCTTACCGCACGCTTTGTGGGGTACGATACCCTGGAATCAGAACCTGCGGTGGTCGCCATCGTGGCGGGAGGAAAAGAGGTCCAGTCGATCGAAGCCGAGGAAGATGCCGAGGTGGTGATGGACCGATCGCCCTTTTATGCAGAGGCAGGAGGACAGGCAGGAGATTCCGGCTGGCTTCTGAACGAAGGGGCAAGATTTCGAGTGAACCATACCTTTAAATCCGGGGCGGATCTCATCGTCCACCGGGGCCATCTCGAGAGCGGTGCGATGACTGTCGGAGACACGGTTCAAGCAGAGGTAGACCCCGAGAAGCGAAGTGCCACGGCCAACAACCATACCGCCACCCACCTTCTTCATGCGGCCCTCAGAGAGGTATTGGGTGATCACGTAAAACAGGCAGGGTCTTTCGTCTCTTCTGACAGGCTCCGATTCGACTTCAGTCATTTTGCACAGGTGTCTCCGGAAAATCTGGCAGAGATCGAACGAGTAGTCAACAGGCATATCCGTGACAACCTGCCTCTTCAGACCGAGGTGATGTCTAAGGATGAGGCCATGAAGACCGGGGCCATGGCCATTTTTGAAGAGAGATATGGCGACACGGTCAGGCTCGTCACCATCGGCGATGGGGTCAGTATGGAGTTGTGTGGAGGGACCCATACAGAACGAACCGGGGATATCGGCCTTTTTCGAATTGTCAGTGAGGGCGCCGTAGCGGCAAATATGCGTCGGATAGAGGCCGTGACAGGCGAAGCGGCCGTTGAGCATACCCTGCGACGAGACAATCGGCTGAAGGCGGCGGCCTCGCTTCTCAAGACGACGCCGGAGCAGGTAGGAGAAAAGATTGAACGGCTGTTAAGGGCGCTGAAAGAGAAAGAGAGAGAGGTCGAATCTCTCACAGCCAGGCTTCTTACCAAGAAGTCGGAGGATCTTCTGGCCGGAATCAGAGAGATCAATGGTGTCAAGGCAATTTCCCGGGAGGTGGAGGCTGCTTCGCCAAAAGAGCTGCGGGAATCGGGAGATCGGATAAGGGACAAATTGGGCTCGGGCATCGTCCTTTTAGGCGCAAAGGCAAAAGGGAAGGCGATGCTGACCTGCCTGGTGACCAAGGATTTAGCGGGAAGTTTCCATGCCGGTGATATTATCAGACAGGTATCGGGTATTGTGGGAGGGAAGGGAGGCGGAAGGCCGGATATGGCCCAGGGTGGAGGGGATCAACCGGAAAGGTTAGGAGAGGCCCTTGAGGTACTCTATGGCCTAATTGAAGACAGTATAAATAGAATGGGTTAGCCTTCCCCACCATGACATCTCTTCTTTTTTTTCAGCTAATTTCTCTTTGCAGGTCTTGATTTTTTCAAGTGCCTCGTAATATTGCCCCACGTCAGGGTAGTGTTCGATCAGATAGAGGTATCTGTCCATGGCGGGCTGATATTTCCCCATCTTGAAGTAAAAATTGCCCACATATACTTC
>CAZACO010000708.1:0-2747 GCA_964483185.1 uncultured Desulfobacteraceae bacterium | reverse complement strand
CCAGTTCTTCCAGACCGTTCATGAGGTATTCCCCCATCCGGGCCGATCGCTCGATCAGATTCTCCTCTTCGATCACATGAAGCGTGGCCAGTCCGGCGGCCATGGCCAGGTCATTCTGGCCAAAGGTGTTTGAATGGGCGAAACACCGGTCCATGCAGTCAAAGACCTTTGAATGGATTTCCCGTTTCGTGATAATGGCGCCTAACGGAATATATCCGCCTGAGAGGGCCTTGGAAACGACTAGAAGGTCTGGGACCACATCCCAGTGATTCAGGGCAAACATGCGGCCTGTGCGACCGAAACCGGTCTGGACCTCGTCGGCGATAAGAAGGGTGTCATATTCATCGCACAGGTGCCTGACTCCGGGAAAGTAGGTGTCGTCCGGGACGAAGACCCCCTTCCCCTGAACCGGTTCTACGATAAACGCGGCCACGTCCCTTCCGGAAAGGGCGGCCTCCAGGGCGTCCAGGTCATTGAAGGGAATGGGGATACATCCGGGGAGGAGCGGCTCGTTACGATTTCTGAATTCCTCGTTGCCATTTACAGAGAGGGCGCCCAAGGTCAGGCCGTGAAAGGCCCGGTTACAATAGACGACCTTGTGCTTCCCCGTGGCCTGCCGGGCAAACTTGAGGGCCCCTTCCACTCCTTCAGCCCCCGAATTGGTGAAAAATACCGCTTCCAGATCGCCCGGTGCGATACCGGCCAGTGCCTCTGCCAGGAGGCCGGAAACAGTCCCGACATCCATCTGGACCAGGCTCGCCGCGCTGCTATGAAGCATGTCCTGCAATACCTGGGCAACGAGCGGATGGTTGCGCCCTATGTTAAAAACTCCGAATCCTGCAAGAAAATCAAGGACTTCCCTCCCGTTTTCGTCTGTGAGCCGGGCGCCTTTTGCGCTGGTATAGTTGCGATTGAAGCCGATGACTTCCAATACGCGCACAAATTGGGGGTTCACATAACGCCGGTGCAGATCATAGGTCTCCGCTAGACGGCTCTTTATCAGCGATATAATATCCATGTTCATTCAGACCGGGAGAACTCAATTTTTTCAGCCGTTCACGGGTTGAAAGATTCAGGTTTCCAATCGGGTTCCTGTCCCTCAACCGAAAGGTTGTATCCCTTCCCTTGAACGGGTGCCTTTTCTCCCGGTTGAAGAGGGAGTGTAGAGAAACGGGCGCGCTGTGTCAAGTAGAGTTAGGGGTCCATGTGATGATTCTGATCGCTGGGGACGATCATTGGCCCTCCGGGTACAGGGCGTCGAAGAAATATGGACTTGACGTAATTCAATGTCAGCACTAGGATGATGCATGCTCGTGAAAGGAGAGACAACATATGGCGCGTATTCTGATCATTGATGATGAGCTTTCAATGCGAGAACTTCTTTCCGCTATGTTGACCGAGGAGGGATATGAGGTCGTTGAGGCGCCCGACGGGGACGCTGGGATGAAACAGTTCCGGAAGAGCCCTTCGGACTTGGTCATTACAGATCTCATCATGCCTGAAAAAGAGGGCATCGAGACCATCATTGAGCTCCGGCGTGACTTCCCTGATGTGAAGATTATCGCCATATCCGGCGGCGGCATCATCGAAGCAGAAAATTATCTGGAAATGGCCAGGGGTGTGGGTGCGCATCGCATATTCGAAAAACCGTTCGGGATGACTGAAATGCTGGACGCAGTTAGAGAGCTCTTGGAGCAGGCTGAATCCGATAGAGCGGCCTGATGAACAGTGAGCCTGGGGATGTTCGTTGCTGGTTGCTGTGTGCTCGTTACTGGTTGCTGGATAGAGGGGGTTGAAAGGAAGACGGACGCCATAATGATCAAGGTAACGGACAATGTTACCACTGCCTTGCGGGACATTCAGTCCATGGAATGCGAAGCCTATGGCACCGCCGTAGTTGAAATCGCCGTCTTTCCATCCGGTTGAAAGGTGTCACCTCGACCCAAATGGGCATTTCTCAAAATCCCACATGAAATCTGGACCTATCTAATAGAGCAGACGCATGAAAACATACAGAATTGCGGTGATTCCGGGCGACGGGATCGGCAAAGAAGTGGTGCCTGAAGGGATCCGTGTGCTTGAAAGGGCAGGGGGGCGATACGGTATCACCTTCAAATGGGAGATGTTTCCGTGGAACTGTGAGACCTATCTGCGCACCGGGCGCATGATGCCCGAGGACGGGATGGAACAGCTCAGGACGTGTGACGCCATCTTTTTAGGTGCAGTGGGATTTCCCGGCGTGCCCGATCACATCTCTCTGTGGGGCCTCCTCCTCCCGATCCGGCGACAGATGGAGCAATACATCAACTTAAGGCCCGTGCGCATGTTGAAGGGGATGGTGTCGCCGTTGAGAGACCGTGGACCCGAGGATATCGATTTTGTGGTGGTACGGGAGAATAACGAGGGTGAGTATTCTGAAATCGGGGGGCGGCTCTATTCAGGGACCGAGGCCGAGATGGCCGTTCAGGAATCCATCTTTACACGGAGGGGGGTGGACCGGGTCCTGCGCTATGCATTTGAACTGGCCGAACAGCGTGAAGCCAGGCACGTCACCTCGGCGACCAAGTCGAACGGCATTATCCACACCATGCCCTACTGGGATGAGCGGTTTGCCGCCATCGCTGTCGAGCACCCCGACATCAGGACCGATCAATATCACATCGACATCCTCAGCGCAAATTTTGTTCTGCATCCCGACTGGTTCGACGTGGTGGTGGGGAGCAACCTCTTCGGGGATATCCTCTCGG
>CAZACO010000707.1:0-2750 GCA_964483185.1 uncultured Desulfobacteraceae bacterium | reverse complement strand
GGCTTGATTTGGCAGCACGTAAGGCCGAGGGAAAAATCGACCTGCACGATTTCAGACCGCAATCCCTTCCCGATCACCTCCTTCCTGAAGGACCGCTGAAGATAGGAGATTCTGAAACCGACCTGAATCTTGCTTTCAAGGCCGATCTGAGCAGGGGTCTCAAGGCCGACATTCAGGCCTCGGTTCCGTCTTTTACCTTCCAGCACAAAGATGAAAAGGTGGTCTTCAAGAGACCCAGCGTAACCGGGTCCCTCCATCTGGAAACAGACCGTACAACCATCTCCATATCAGCCCTGAATCTTGACTATCCCCGACTCGATCTTTCCGGGCAGATAGTGATGGACAGTGGAGCGCCTCGAGTCCGTGTAAAACTGGAAGCGAAGGGAGTCGATGTCCCTTCAATCCGCGAGGTTGCACTCAAGATAGGAGGAGATATCCCCGATGTACAGAGGATTTTTGCTGTTGTGACGGGCGGGAAAGTCCCTCTGATCACGGTCAGTTCTCATGGAAACGCACTGGATGATTTGGGGAAAATCGAGCATATCGTTATCAATGGCCGCATGCACAAAGGCCGAATCTCTGTGCCTGAAACAGGCATGGACCTGTCGGATGTAAAGGGGGAAGCCCTTATCTCGAAGGGAATACTCACCGGAACTCACCTCGAAGCGAAGCTCGGAAAGACCTATGGCAGCAACGGGAGCCTGAAATTGGGGTTAGCGGATGATAATCCTCTTTTTCATCTGGATATGCTGCTGAAGGTCGACCTGGCAGAGGCCTTGCCTGTTTTGAAGGGCCTGATAAATGATCCAGTACTAAAAAAAGAATTAAGGCTCATTGATGACATCAAAGGTAACGCTACGGCCAGGCTGGTCTTGGGCGAAAACACATCATTAATCACTACGCGTGTGGAGGCTTCTGAATTCGATCTGAGCGCCAGATACCGACCGATCCCCTATCTACTCCAGGCAAAAGGGGGACATCTCTCATATGACAACCGCGTCGTCAACGTACAAAAGATAGCGGGTAGTATGGGGAGTTCTTCCTTTTCAAACCTTTCAGGCCGGCTCAATTGGCAAGAAGAAGGCTTCATGGAGGTTCAATCCGGGACGTGCAGTATCCTTTTGGACGAAATCTATCCTTGGATTTCTTCCTTTGACGCGGCCAAAAAGGCGCTGAAGGAGATCACCCGTGTTAAGGGCACCATTATACTAAACAGCATGGATATCAAAGGCCCACTCCTGAGACCCAAGGCATGGCGTTTCAAGACAGGTGGCCGGATCAAGGATCTGGCCTTGGCTTCGACACGATTGCCCGGCCCGGTGGCGCTTACAGAAGGAGGCGTGGAAGCAGACGCAGATACCATCACCCTCAATGATGCAGAACTGCGCATCCTGGATGCCTCGCTCAACCTGTCCGGTTTGGTAAAGGGCTACATGAACGGAGTAAACAGGCTCGAAGCAACCTTTGACGGTGATATGGGGCAAGAGGTAATCCGGTCCGTTTCAGAACGCATCCATCTGCCGGACGACATCCGCCTCATGTCTCCGGTGACCATTTCAAAGGCGCATCTTGTCTGGGACAAGGAGGCAAAGACGTCATTTTCAGGGGATCTCTCTGTTTTAGAGGGACCCACTATTTCCCTGGATGTACTTAAGACGACGAAAATACTCAAAATCAACAAGCTCATCATAAAAGATGCAACATCGAATGCAACGGTTAACTTCAGTGTCGGCAACGATGTGGTCGACATCGGGTTTGCCGGAAATCTGACCGGGGCAAGTTTAGATTCACTCTTAAGCAAAAACGACTTTCTGACCGGATGGATCAATGGTGATCTCTGGGGCCGGATCGTGCCGGGCAAGGCCATCGAATCCACGATCGAAGGAAGTCTGCAAGGAGGGAATATCAGTCTCCGGCAATTGGACCTCCCCGCAAAGATAGACACATTTTCTCTGGAGGCCAGCCAGCAGAGGCTCAAATTCATATCGGACATCCGTGCCCTGGACAACCGTCAGATCGGTGTGGACGCAGACATCGACCTGTCGGAACAGGGGATCCTGTTCAGACTGGACCTCGCTGCCGAGGGTATTAACTTAAATAGGATGAAGAAGGCATTTGAGAAGCTGTCCCGAAAATCAGAAGGCGGAAAAGATCAAAGGTGGTGGTCGGTCCCGGTCAAGGGGACGGCTCACATCAAACTGGACCGCCTCACATACGGGAGATTTGAATGGAAGCCCTTCAACTGCGATATATCCTCCGAAGGAAACACAGTCCGCATAGCCATCAGCGAGGCGGCCCTGTGCGGCATCTCTACTCCGGGGACCGTGGAGATATCCCCCGGGAAACTGCTCCTTCATGTCAGACCGGCTTCCGAAGGGAGGGAGCTGACCCCAACCATTGCCTGCCTGACCAGGGAGTCGATTAAAATAGGCGGCACATTCGATTTCAAAGGGGATATGAAAGGAGAAGGGACGGGAGAGGCGTTGGCCCGATCGATCAACGGGCCGATCCATTTTGTTTCGAAAAACGGCCGCATCGATCGCTTCGGCCTTCTCATGCAGATATTTTCCCTGCTCAACATCACCGATATATTCAGTGGCCAGCTCCCGGATCTGAGGAGCCAGGGGTTTGTCTACCATTCGATAACGGTGGACGGTCATCTCAAGGAGGGGAGGTTAGATCTGGAAAAGGTCCTGTTGGACGGTGCTTCCATGAACATCGCCTGCACCGGCCATATTGACCTGCTGAAA
>CAZACO010000706.1:0-2753 GCA_964483185.1 uncultured Desulfobacteraceae bacterium | reverse complement strand
ACGTTTGCAGCATATCAATTATCGGTCGCCACAGGGGTTGAGAAAAGGCCCTTCGTGTGCTTCGTGGTAAAATCTCTTTTTGGTTCTCTCCGAGCCCGCTTCCAGCCCGTAGGCTTCCAGGCCGGAGGGTAGGCTTTACGAGCCAGAGGCCGATCTATCCGGATCAGGTGGGCATGCTGCTGTCGGTTACCGGCTTTTCAGGGATTATTGTGTCGCCCCTTGGGGCGCTCAATGCTTTTGATGATACCCCGCTGCTTGCGGCGGGGTAGTTCATTCTGCGGCCGTTCCGGCCTCTGGCCCGGCAGCCGCACAATGCACAAGACTTGGAGGGGGTGCTTAAATGAGTTACAGGTATCTGCTGTTCGAAAAGACCGCCCCTATCGCCAGGATAACATTAAATATGCCGGAGACAAGGAACGCCCTTAACCTGGAGGTGCGGGAAGAGCTTCTGAATCTTTTCAGGGAGCTCAATGATGACACAGCTGTCAAAGTCGTGATGCTTACAGGGGCCGGAGATTCGTTCTGCGCGGGTGGAGATATCCGGACAATGGAAGGGGTCACTCCCGTGGAAGGCAGAATTCGGCTGAAAAGGGGGCAGAGGCTGATAAAGGCGATGGTGGCCCTTGAAAAGCCGATTATAGCCCTGGTAAACGGGGTAGCCGCCGGTGCCGGCGTAAGCCTCGCCCTTGCATCCGACATCATCCTCGCCTCTGAAAAGGCGAGATTCTTCTTCTCATTTGTGAATATCGCCGTCATACCCGACTGGGGTGAGTTTTACTTTCTTCCGCTTCGTGTGGGGATAGCCAGGGCAAAGGAGCTCATGTTTACCGGAGGCCCGGTTGAAGCCCGGGAGGCCGAGCGGATAGGCCTCATAAACAGGGCCGTTCCACCGGAACGGCTCGAAGAGGAGGCCCGATCCATGGCGGACAGGCTCGCAAAGGGGCCCAGCCAGTCCTACGCAATGATCAAGGCGGCATTGAACCGATGGCCCTCCAGCCTGGAGACCTTCCTGGAGATGGAATCCACCATGCAGGCAGTGGCATTCAGCAGCGAAGATTCTAACGAGGGGAGAAAGGCATTCCTGGAAAAGCGAAAGCCCTCTTTCAGGGGAACGTAATGCCTCTTTGAAAAACCCGGCCCGGAAACTGGAATCCCGGAGAATACTGCTTATCCGTGTGTAACCATGTAAAAAGTCATGCATATGTGTTCGCCTGCGACCGGTGCCCGTGATACAAGGACCGAGTCGCATGTTGCGGTTGTGCAGGCGGGCCGGTCCCGCTCTTGAGCCGGTGTCTGTATCCATCCGGGGTACGGGATCTCCCACTCCGGGGCATGCCGAACCGGGACTTTCGGACGTATATGTCCAACAGAAATATTAAAGAGGAAGGATTGTAAAGAATGGCAAGAAAGAAGAGCGAGGCCGCCGCCGTGAAACCGAAAAACAAAGGCGGCGGCTCCCGCAGAAAGAACAAAACCGATGAGCTTCCGGTGGACATTGCCTTCAGGAAGATCAAGGAGATGATGTACCATCATGAAATCGTACCGGGCCAGAAGCTTCTTTACCAGGAACTGGCCGGGAAGCTCAACATGAGCATCACGCCGATAATTCAGGCCCTGAACAGACTCCAACTGCTCAATATCGTTTATTCGGAACGAAACAAGGGCTTTTATGTGGGAGAGGCCGACCCGGTGGAGGCGGACGAACTCTTCATTGCACGTGAGGCCTTCGAGATATTCCTTGTCCCCACCATCATCAAGAAACTCACCGACGAGAAGATCAAAATCCTTGAACAGGCCATGAAGGAACACGTAGAGACCGCCTCCGTCCCGGAATACAGAAGGATTCTCATGATAAAGGACACCAACTTCCACCTGAAGATGATAGAGTTCGCGGAGAACAAGGTGATCCATAACCTCTGCAAACGGATCTTCGAGCAGATATACCTCAAGTACAGGCCCGAATACATGAGAGATGAGAGGATAAAGGAAGCGGCCCAGGAACACCGCGATCTTCTGAACGCCCTGAAAGAGCGTGATGTAAGGAAGGCAAAACGGCTTATCAGGCAGCACATCAGAAAAGGGAGGGACCACGTGGTGGGAAGCCTCTGGCAGGACAGAAACCTTGAGATATAGATGCCCGGGAGGCCGAACGCATCGGGCTTGTCAACAAGGTAGTCCCCCAAGAAAGCCTTGATCGGGAAGTCTCATCTATCCCTTTTCGTCTTTCCAAAGGCCCCTGTAATCCGATGCAATGATTAAATCGGTTCTAAAGCGCTGGCCGGCGGACCTTGAAACCTTTCTGGAAATTGAGGCCGCCATGAAGTCCGCCTGATCTCGGAAGGCTGATGAGAGTAGCATGCATCCCCTTTGAAATACCGGGAAAGGGGGAAGCGCCTCTTAACGAAGAATGGAAAAAATATTGCCTTGACAATAACCAGAAAATTTAATTATAAAAATAATTAAATCCTCCAGAGGCGGACAAGAGTTGTATTCCCCACCACTTGGGGCGCTCGATGCTTTTGATGATACCCCGCTGCTTGCGGCGGGGCGGTTCATTTTTTAATGGCTGCCGGGTTGCTGCCGGCGGGAAGTCTTCTTCATAACAGGCGCTCACCAAATAAGCGACGTGGGGTGGGCAGGGCATGCTCGGACAGTAAAGGGAGGTGATAGAAACAAGGTTTTCCAGGGGTCATGTCTTTTTCAACTCTCTTCAGAAGAAAGGAGAAAAAAATGAAAAAAGCCGCTTTTGTTCT
>CAZACO010000705.1:0-2755 GCA_964483185.1 uncultured Desulfobacteraceae bacterium | reverse complement strand
GCAGTCCTCACAGGCGAATATTTCATGACAGGGGATGTGGCCTGCGCCGAGGGGGCCCTGGCAGCGGGGTGCCGTTTTTTTGGCGGGTACCCGATTACCCCTGCGACAGAGGTGGCTGAGCATATCTCGGGAAGGCTTCCGGAGGTTGGGGGCACGTTTATTCAGATGGAAGACGAAATTGCAGCCCTCGCCTCTGTTATCGGGGCCTCATGTGCCGGCGTAAAGAGCATGACCGCCACCTCCGGTCCCGGTTTCAGCCTGATGATGGAAAACCTGGGCCTTGCGATCTGCACGGAAACCCCGTGTGTTCTGGTCAATGTGCAACGGGCGGGCCCGTCCACGGGTCTTCCCACCCAGGGGGCCCAGGGCGATATGATGCAGGCCCGTTGGGGTTCCCACGGCCATTATGAGATCATCGCACTGGCGCCGTCTTCACCCCAGGAGATCTTTTATCAGACCATTGATGCCTTCAACCTGAGTGAAACCTATCGGGTGCCCGTCCTGATCATGACCGACGAGATGATCGGTCATCTGAGCGAACGGGTAGTCATCCCTGAGGCCAAGACGATCCAGACGGTTTCAAGGCCCAGGCCGAGAGGGAGAAAGGACCGTTTCAAGCCGTTCGAACCCGGTCCCAACGGCGTTGCCCCGATGGCCTCTGCAGGCGAGGGATATCATATCCATGTAACAGGCCTGACCCATGACGAACGAGGCTATCCCGTTATGACCGTTGAGGCACAACAAGAGATGATGGCCCAATTGGTTGGAAAGATCCGGCGAAACCTCCATGATATCATACGGACAGAGGCCTACCGGCTCGACGATGCAGAGATTGTGATCGTGTCTTATGGCGTCTCTACACGAACCAGCCTGGCGGCAGTGGACGAAGCCCGTGATCAGGGGATCAAGGCAGGTCTGCTCCGGTTGATTACGGTGTGGCCGTTTCCCGAGGATCAGATACGGGATCTGGCAAAAAGGGTCAAAGGGTTCGTTACCGTAGAGATCAACCTAGGACAGATTCACCTGGAAGTGGAAAGATGCGCTGCCGGCAGGGTTCCATCCTTTCTGGTGGGTCACCCGGGGGGCACCATTATTACCCCCGAGCGTGTCGTGGAGACGTTGAAGGAGTTTTTTTAGGGAGGCCCATGAACCAGATCGACAAACAGGTCAAACACCCCTTGGATGATCTTCTCCGGACCGACCGCATTCCCCATATCTGGTGTCCGGGATGTGGCATCGGTACAGCGTTTTCTTCCTGTCTGATCGCCATGAAGGAGAGCGGCATTGACCTCGAGAAAACAGTGATGGTTTCAGGGATCGGCTGCTCAGGCCGGGGGGCCGGATATGTGAAGCTGGATTCCTATCACACCACCCACGGGAGGGCCATCCCTTTTGCCACAGGCATGAAATTAGCCAATCCGGAACTCAACGTGGTGGTGTTCAGCGGTGATGGAGACCTATTTGCCATCGGCGGCAATCATTTTATCCATGCGGCGCGACGAAATGTGGACCTCACCATTGTGTGCGTCAACAATTTTAATTACGGCATGACAGGGGGACAGGTGGCGGCCACGACACCCCACACAGCCAAAACGACCACGACGCCTGTCGGGAACCCTGAAACCCCCTTCAATCTCCCGCTCTTGGCTTACGCATCCGGCGCCACGTACGTGGCCAGATGGACGATTCTCCATGCCCGTGATCTCATGGAATCGATCAAGGAGGCCCTTTTGAACAGGGGGTTTTCCTTTATTGAAGTCCTTTCCCCCTGTCCGGTCAATTACGGCCGAAGAAACAAGGAAAAGGCATTAGACTCCATGAAGATCTACCAGGAGCGGACCATTATCAGGAATGACGCCAGGCCGTGGGAACTGGATATCGATTTTGACAAGGGGATCACCTTAGGGAAATTCATCGAGACAGAACGTCCTACCTGTACCGACAACTATGACAATGTATGCCGACCCAAGGAATTGATAGAGGAAGTGAAGGGCCCGAAGCAATGACCGAAAAGAAAAATGACGCTGCGAGACAGGAAATCGTCTTTACTGGGTTTGGCGGCCAGGGGATTGTACTGGCAGGCCGCATCCTCGGAAAGGCCGCCGTCATCGGAGACCACCGTCAGAGCACCCTGGTTCAGGCCTATGGGCCTGAGGCCCGGGGCGGGGCGTGCAGTGCCCAGGTGATCATCGCCGATCAGTCCATCCATTACCCGTATGTGAGAAGGCCTGATGTCCTGGTCTGCATGTCCCAGGCCGGATTTGATAAGTTCATAGACCAGATAAAGGAGGGGGGGACCCTGCTGATAGACAGGGATCTGGTTCAGCCAAGAGGGTTTTCCGGGGAATTTTTTTCGATTCCCTCCTCCCGCATGGCAGAAGAGTTGGGAAGGATAATGATGGCGAATATCATCATGTTAGGTTTTTTTACCGCTATCACGGGGGCGGTCTCTCTGGATGCCGCCCGCGATGCGGTGACGGGTTCGGTGCCGAAAGGGACCGAGGAAATGAACGAGATCGCCTTCAACAAAGGGTGTGATTACGGACTGGCCGTGCTTAAGGGACGTGAGAAGAAGGCCAGGGGGAAAGCAGGAGCCTGAACATGACGCGCCCAAAAGACCGCCTTCATAGGGTCATTGTCATCGGTGCAACACCCGCAGGGATCGCAGCCACCAGCAAATTAGGCGAGCTGGGGATTCCCGTCATTCTGGTGGACCCTGATCCTGATCTGGACCGGAAACTGGCCAATGAAGAAT
>CAZACO010000704.1:0-2756 GCA_964483185.1 uncultured Desulfobacteraceae bacterium | reverse complement strand
CGGTTTGATGGTTGAAAAAGATGGATGACAGTTATTTCTATGTATCCGGGTTTAACGCAGTCTGTCAGCGTTTTACAGCAATGTTCCACCTGACAATTTTGGCCAAAAACTCTGTGCCTCCGAGAACTCTGCCTGCCCCGTAGCTCTACCAGATGATACCGGGGTGAGAGAAAAAAGACCTTTTCAGGGTCAATATCAAGCCACCCGTTTTACGGGTGGTAGTTGAGTCAGACCTTCGATGGTCTTGCTCGGCGCCATGTCCAGCATGGCGGTTCTGATCTCTTTCCTAGGGAGTTGAGAACCGATTTTGCCGTCGATGTATAAACCGAGCCCCAGAACCCTGTCTTCCCCGATAACGAGGATTACATAGCCGTTATCGAGCGTCAGATCAACCTCTATTTTTTCGCCCCTTAAAAGGGCCTGTAACCGGGTCATGTCTATCTCCAGTTTTGCCCGGGTGGCAAACCGGCCGAAGCCCTGGATAAACCGGGTGGTCGGCTTCACAAAGTCTCCGACACGTCGAAAGGCCCTGAGCCCTACCTGTGTCACGCTGAGCTGCGAGGCCGATCTCATAAGGTCCGTGTGTCCGATCAAGAACCAGCTCTTTTTCTTCTGGAACAACAGGTAGTCGGCAAAGTGCGTCCGGGATATCCCGAATCGATGCTCTATGTATGAATAAAGACGGCGCCGGTCATCTTCTTTTGCCAATTCTGGCCATGAAGAAGCCCACTGAATCGATGCGATGGGGATAGAACCTGACCGCTCTTTCGAGTCGTTTGTCATATGTTTCACCATTGTATTCTGTGATCCCGGGTTCACCATCGAAACCCACGTCGATCGGAAGCAGATCTGCGTCCCTCTCATTCAACAATAGATTGACGACAGATTCATTCTCCCGGGGATTGTATGTGCAGGTGGAATAGAGCATCTGACCGTTTTCCTGAAGGAGGTCGAAACCCCGCAATATGATCTTTTTCTGTAAATCAGGGAGGAGGTCCTTTCCCCTGTTTTCCCTGTAACTGCTCGTATCTCTCGTTTTCCTGAATTTCCCTTCACAGGAACAGGGCACATCGGCCAGGACAAAATCGAAACGTTGCTTCAAAGGGAATTCCTGGGCCTGATAGTCCGTCAGGACCGCATTCAGAACCCCCAGTCTGGAAAGGGTGTGTCCAAGGGAGATGTGTCTTCGGGTGTAAAGATCGTTGGATATGATCAGGCCGGTATTGTTCATAAGCTGTGCACAATGACTGCTCTTCCCTCCGGGGGCCGCGCACATGTCAAGGAGGTAGGAATTTTCTTTGGGAGAAAGGGCAAGTGCGGCAACCGAAGAGGTGAGGGCCTGTGGATGGATATAGCCCAGAAAATACTCCAGCAGGTTGCCGGGGGAGGATAATCCGGGGGCGAGGCAGAGGGTGTCATATTTCCGGGAGGCCCGTATCAGTTGAATCCCCTTTTCCTCCAGCAGGTGAATCAACGAGGTCGGGTCGATCAGCAGGCTGTTGATTCTGATATGGGTGGGAATAGCGCTGTAGAGACGTTCCTGAAAGCTGGAGAAGTCAGGAATGATGTCACCGTATTCTTCAAAAAGACCTGTCATGCCGAAGCCGGATAACCTGGAAGTGCCTAAAGTTTGGAGTTTGAAGTGCCTAAAATGAACCAACGCGGATAGCCGCAACCAAAAATTTATCACACAGAGACGCAAAGCACACAAAGGGTTTTTTTCTTTAACCCGCCAAAAAAATGCCCGTCTCTTTGTGTTCTTGGTGGCTTCGTGTGAGTCAAGAAGGATTTATCATACAGAGCCACAAAGAGATTTTCTTGTTTTTTGTGACAGAAAACTTGGAAATAAGGGGCTAAAGTTCACACATCACGCATTACGTTTCACATTCTTAGAAAGTATCGGTTGGTGGAAGGTGGTTCATTACTGCCGGCAGGTGATGCCCTTATCGGAATAGACCCTCATTTAAAGGCGTTAACCGCGTCCTCTCTGGTTTTGAATATGCCGAACAGCTTGTCAAAACCGATTAGTGTGAAGAGGCTCTCCACGGGGTCTGTTATGCAGCATATCTTGAGCCCGCCCCCCTTTTTTTGCAGTCTTTTGAGGAGGGATATGAAAACCCCGCATCCCATGCTGTCGATGAAGCGGATATGGCTCATGTCCAATACGACCTTGTCGCTTTCCTCCAAAATGGGTTCCATCGTGCCTTTGAATTCGCTTACGCCGGTGGCTTCCAGTGTTTCATCACGCAAGAGAACAACGGCAACATCCCCATTCTTTTCAACCTCAACATCCACCAATGTTTCTCCTTCCTTAGGGGTTCAGCCAGACAAGGCTTTTCTCCGTTTAACAAGGCATACGGTGTTTTTGCCCTTTTCGTTCTGGATATAGGTGACTTCATCCACAAAGCTGCGGATAATAAAAAGGCCATAACCGCCTTCAGACTCGCCGTCGAATGCAGGCGGTGGAACGGATTCGGGGTCGAACGACTTGCCCCAGTGGTGGAGGCGGAACATGAAACGGTCATCACTCTGTTGGGCCTCTATCAGAATCCTTTGACCCATCCGGTTTTCATAGGCATGCCGGATAATGTTGGCTGCGGCTTCATGGACAGCAAGTTCCAATTGGCAGATATCCTTCTCGTCTAAAGACGGTCGCGCATCCGGGCAGCAGAATTCACGGACAAATCGACGCGCCCTAGAGAGTTCGGTCAGAGAGCTTAGTATCTCAAATTCCAGTTCGCTACACCGTTCCATCG
>CAZACO010000703.1:0-2769 GCA_964483185.1 uncultured Desulfobacteraceae bacterium | reverse complement strand
GCGAACACAAAAAGCTTAAGGGGCTGAATCGGGAAAACCTCAGGGACCATATGACCGATTTGGAATTGATTTTTTCCATGCTTGGAGAGGCTGCCACGACTGAAATAACGCGGGTGGATGATGCAAAGGGTTTCCAGGAAAGCAAGCGTGCTGCTCACAAGGGTGGAGAGGTTGCCGGAACGGCGAGAAAAGACCTGGAACGAAAGACCCGCAAAAAGGTTGTCTCCCCCGAGAACTATCTGGACACCCCTCAGAAAAAACGGAAACAGTTGAATGAAAAGAAGTAAGACGCCGATGGACAATCCGCAAAACAAACGAAGCGCAGAGACACTCAAAGACCTTCAGGCGCAAGGGATTATTGAATGCCTTGGCCGTGGCAGAAATGCAAAATGGGACAAAACCGGGAATTAGGTAATAACAATTAATATAGGTAATAAATTGGGTAACAAGTAGCAAAATGTACTCCGAAGACGACCTCATACCCCTTTCAGCTTTGCAGCATTTGATTTTTTGCGAGCGCCAGTGTGCTCTGATTCATGTCGAGCAAGTGTGGGTTGAAAACCTATACACTGCCGAAGGCAGAATCATGCATGAACGGGTTGATACAGGAAACAGGGAATCCAGAGGCAATGTTCGTATTGAGTATGGCATGCCGTTGCGGTCTCTTCGGCTTGGCTTGATCGGCAAAGCTGATGTTGTTGAATTCCACCTTCTAAAAGAAAAATCGAAAGGAAAATGGCAACCATTTCCTGTAGAATACAAGCGGGGTAAACCCAAAAAGGATAATTGCGATAAAGTTCAGCTTTGTGCTCAAGCTTTGTGTTTGGAGGAAATGCTGAATATTGAAATTCCAAAAGGAGCCCTTTTTTACGGTAAGACCCGACGAAGACAAGACGTCTTATTTGATAAAAACCTTAGACAGGAAACAGAAAAAACGGCAAAACAGGTTCATGAACTCATTGAATCAGGTGAAACTCCTAAACCGGTGTATACCAAAAAATGCGAAAGTTGTTCTTTTGTGGGTTTGTGCCTGCCAAAAACCATAGAAAAAAACCGTTCTGTAAATCATTATCTCCAAAAGGTCATAATAGAATGAAAAAACATCTCAACACTCTCTTCGTTACTACCCAAGGGGCCTATTTGGCCAAAGAAGGCGAAACCGTTGTTGTTAAAGTGGAGCGAGAGGTTCGCCTGCGTTTGCCGATACACACATTAGGGGGAATCGTCTGTTTCGGTAACATAATGTGCAGTCCGTTTCTAATGGGGTTTTGCGCGAAGCGGGATGTGGCGGTTAGTTTTTTGACGGAACAGGGCCGTTTTCTCGCAAGAGTTCAGGGACCTGTCTCCGGCAATGTACTGTTGCGGCGTGAGCAATATCGATTAGCTGACGATCCAAACGTTTCTGCGAACATTGCAAAATCTTTAATAATAGGCAAGCTTGCCAATAGTCGAACCGTATTGCAACGGGCATTGAGAGATCATTCAGACAAATTAAATACAGATAAAATCGGCCGCGCATCAAAACAAATAAGCAGTTTTTTTAAAGATTTACAGGCCGATTTACCTTTAAATGTCGTTAGGGGTATTGAAGGAAAGGCAGCTCATACCTATTTTTCCGTGTTTGACCATTTGATTACTTCTCAAAAAAAAGATTTTTCTTTTCAGGGTAGAAATCGCAGGCCCCCATTGGACAATGTAAATTGTTTATTATCATTTCTATACACGATTTTAATGCATGATGTTCGTTCAGCCCTTGAATCTGTCGGTCTTGACTCGGCTGTTGGATTTTTGCATAGGGATCGCCCGGGCCGTCCGGGACTGGCCCTTGATCTCATGGAAGAATTCCGACCTTTTTTGGCGGACCGTTTAACATTATCATTAATAAATCTCGGTCAGGCAAAAAAGAACGGCTTCCAAAAAAAAGAATCCGGTGTTGTTTTAATGGATGATGAAATGAGAAAAACAGTTTTGGTCGCCTATCAGAAACGAAAGCAAGATGAGATATTTCATCCTTTTATTGAAGAAAAAGTTGCAATCGGCATGTTGTTTCATATTCAAGCTTTATTGCTGGCCCGATATCTACGTGGTGACCTGGACGGATATCCGCCTTTTATTTGGAAATAGGATAAAATTATGCTTGTGTTGGTGAGTTACGATGTTTCTACAATTGACAAGAAAGGCCAGCGCCGCTTGAGGAGAGTGGCAAAGGTTTGTCAAAATTATGGGCAACGGGTTCAGTACTCTGTTTTCGAGTGTATTGTTGACCCTGCTCAATGGACGGCTTTGCGCCAAAGATTGATTAATGAAATAAAGCTTGAAGAGGATAGTTTGAGATTTTACTATCTTGGTTCAAATTGGAAACGTCGTATCGAACATGTAGGCGCAAAAGAAACTTTTGATCAAGAAGGACCTCTAATTGTTTAAAAGTTACTTTGCGAACCTGAAGTGAACATATTTTCACTGCAGGGTTCGCACTAAATAAATATATGTTTAAAATTAGATGGTTACAGCATTGCTCTTTGACAATCAATTAGAGTCGTAATGGATGAGAAGGATACTTCGCAAAAAGAGTATAATAAACAATTAAATTTTAATAAGTTATATAGGAACAGTCGCTCCCCGTGCGGGAGCGTGGATTGAAACGGTTCATCTTTAGGTTCTTCTTTATCCTTTGTCTGTCGCTCCCCGTGCGGGAGCGTGGATTGAAACCCGATTTGATATACGTTATATCTCGAAAGCGACTGGTCGCTCCCCGTGCGGGAGCGTGGA
>CAZACO010000702.1:503-2769 GCA_964483185.1 uncultured Desulfobacteraceae bacterium | reverse complement strand
CTCGTTATTTGTTGTAGCGAAGCGGAAATCCCGTCTTCAGCGGGACTGGTTACTGGTTACTGGTACCTGTTACAGATTTCTGGTTTCAGGTCTTTCAATCGTCAATATTCAATATTCAATAGTCAATTGCAAGGGGTTACGGGTTGTTTCCGTTACCAGTTACGCCTCATCCCTTGATCCTGACCCTACGGGTTGCCACGATCAGAAGTGAAATGAAGAGTACGGTGAATACGGAGACCACGGCCATAGCCACGAATACGGTGGGCAGGGACCATGTCTGCTTGACCCAGCCCACCAGGTGAACGGCCACGGACCCCACCCCGAAGGAGAGGATGAACTTGGTCCCGAAGGCGCTGTCTCTGAGTCCATCCGGGGTAAACCTGGCCACAAGGGTGTTCTCAATCGGCTGCATGCCTACCAGAAAGAACGCATAGCACATGGTGATCAGCAACAGGGAGACATCGGTCGTATAGGCCATGGCGAGCGCCAGGGGCAATGCAGTCAGGTGGAAGACAAGATATCCGCGACGGGGCTCAAACCGCTCAGCAGCAAATCCGCCCAGGAACTGTCCAAACATGCCCACCAGGAATACCAAGGATGAGAGCGCCGTGGCCGCCACATTCCTGGATGCAGGCATCCACGTCAACCCGCTTAACCAATCCAGGAGCGCGGGATTTCTGAGCTCAAAGTAGGAGGGGAGAATCACGGTGAGCGAGCGATACGCGACGCCTCCCAACATCATACATATACACAACAGGATAAACCCCAACACCAGACCCTTCGGCCCCTCGGATGGGCCGTTTGAATTTCTTTCCGGCTCGGTCAACGGGAATACCAGCATGGTGACCGTACCGAGGAGATTGAGACCTCCGAGGAAAAAATATGCCACCTCAATTCCATAGAGATGGTTGAGGACGCCCGCCAATATAGGGGCTGCGGCCAGTCCTGCGTTGCCGGCCATACCGTTGTAGCCCATGGCCATGCTCATCCTGGAGATCCCCCTGGAGATGAGTCCCAAACCCGCAGGGTGATAACTCCCTGAAAAGAGGCCTACGCCTGCCAGACAAAGGGAAAATGCCCCCGGAGAGTCAACAAAATACCCCGCGGCCAATCCGCACACCCCCGCCCCCGTGTAGAAAATAAGCAAGAGGGGCTTGGCCCCGATCCTGTCGCTCAACAGTCCCCACGGCAGCGCTGTGAGACCGAACAGCAGATACATCCAGAAAGAGAGTGCCAGGACGTGGCCCAGGTCCATGCCGTACCTGCCCATCAGCGGCAGGACAAGGGCAGGGAACATCAACATATTGAAATGGCTCATGAAATGGCCAAAACAGGTGGTTGTGAGAATTTTTCGCTCGTTTGAATTCATCATTACGGTTGCCTGTTCAAAATGAAGAGAACATATTCGTCAGCTATCCGTTTGTCAAGATCTCTGGTAAGCGTTCGCTGGTTCAGATAGTCAAGCTTCAAAGGCTCAGGGGTATTGGTTCAACGGAATGTGAACCGTCCTACGAGCAACTTTAACAAAAGAAAGGCAAGGAATGCGGCCGAAATAATCTTCCTGTTTTCCTTGTCTTCAACCCGGAACCTCATAACCCTGAACCCGTGAACGGTTACGATGTCTGCTGTCCATCCGAACGGTGAGGGGCGCCTGCCGCTTTTTTCGTTCGTCATGTCATTTAATGCTGTCAAACGACCCTCCTTTTTGGTATAAAAACAGGTTATTCTTCCGCCTGTGCGGAACGGAAACATCCGATGGTAGCTGGAAAGACGCGTGTCTTCTGTTTTCCGAGAATCTGAAGACCCAGGATCGGTATCTTGATCACCTATGTCCACCTATGACAAAAAATATGACGTGATCGTGGTGGGAGCAGGCCACGGGGGCTGCGAGGCGGCCCTGGCTGCCTCCAGGATGGGACACCCCACCCTCCTTCTGACCATCAACCTGGATCAGATCGCCGCCATGAGCTGCAACCCTGCTATCGGTGGACTGGCCAAAGGGCATCTGGTCAAGGAGATCGACGCCCTTGGCGGCGAAATGGCCAGGAACACCGATGAAACCGGAATACAGTTCCGACGCCTCAATACGCGCAAGGGGCTGGCCGTTCAGGGCTCCAGATCGCAAAATGACAGGGATCTTTACCGGAAGCGGATGAAGTCGATTGTTGAGGCTGCGCCAAATCTGGATATCCGCCAGGCCATGGTGGACCGGCTGCTGATAAAGGACGGACGGGTCTACGGGGTCGAGACCCAGATCCATGAGAAA
>CAZACO010000702.1:0-493 GCA_964483185.1 uncultured Desulfobacteraceae bacterium | reverse complement strand
TCCGGCCGGCCGCATGGGAGATCCCCCCTCTGTCCGGCTGTCTGAACAACTGGCGTCCCTGGGTTTTGAGGTAGGGAGGCTCAAGACCGGGACCACACCGCGCCTGAACGGCAAGACCATTGACTACGAAGGGTTGACCCAGCAGTCCGGGGATGAGAACCCGAAACCGTTCTCTTTTACGACGACTCACATCCCGCTGCCCCAGGTACCCTGTCATATCACCCACACCCGCCAGAAGACCCACGAGATTATCAGGGAGGGACTGGACCGATCCCCCCTTTTCAGCGGCGTTATCCAGGGGGTCGGCGCAAGATACTGCCCTTCCATCGAAGATAAGGTGGTTCGCTTTGCCGAAAAGGAACGCCACCAGATATTTCTGGAGCCTGAGGGCCTGAATACGACGGAGGTCTACCCGAACGGATTGGCCACAAGCCTTCCGGTCGATATACAGATCCGGATGGTGCGCTCCATCCCTGGGCTCGAGAGGGCCGAG
>CAZACO010000701.1:0-2772 GCA_964483185.1 uncultured Desulfobacteraceae bacterium | reverse complement strand
CAGAGCATATCAGTGTATAATGCGGCCGTGCTGTGCGCTTTCCCTCCCCGCACAATTATCCCATCCTTTCTCTTTTCCACCACGTGAAGATAGACATCAGGGTCAGGCTGCTGACTAGGCCTCAAAACCCTATCGCCTTTAGCGTCGACTATCGTTCCGCCAATAACAAGATCTTTCTTCTGGATTTCTTTGACGATTTCAATGACATTCTGATGGTAGTTCGTGCCATGCTTTTTGTCTATGTCGTAACTTATAGCCCAAGCTGTATTTATTAAATCATTGCCGATGCACCGATAAACGCATAGACATCCATACGCTCCACCCACTTGCCTCATCGCCTTTGCTTTGGCAATGGCATCTTGTTCGTTTTCCAGGATGTGGGTCCAGCGATTGATCTTTTCATGGATCAGAGGTGATTCCAGGGTTACCAGGTCACGGTGCTCGGAATCATTCGCGGCGTCAAAAGTTGTGCTAATGGCGTTTATGCCAACCCTAATACGGGGATCGTCAACGATGTCACCTATCTTCTCGCCTGACATATATCCATTAACTTTTTGTTTTCTTAATCGTTCGACATAGTCTTTACTGGTTAAAACCGCCATTCTTTTAACTCCTTTCTTTATTTAGAGGGTCTTATGCTAGAATACTTTGAAGGAACAGGGTGAAAAAAATATCATAATGGACATTCTTTCGAGTTTTTTGCAGGTCGGCGTCATATGGTTCGGATGTCCTTATCTTTCTCTCTCCCTTTTTTCGCTATTTAATCCAATCCGCCGGCAACCGCTAGCGCTTGACCAGTCACGTATTTCGAGGAACCGGAAATAAGAAAATGGGCGGTTTCTAGTATATCCGGCAACTCACCTAGGCGTCTCATTGGTATGTTTTTTACCAGTTCCGAGGTCTTTCCTTCTTGTATCTTCAGGTTTTTAATCCCTCCGATGTATCCAGGGACGATGCAGTTGACATTAATTCTCGCCGGCGCCAACCTCTTTGCCAGGGTTCGCGTGAGGGCGATAGTCCCCGCCTTTACGGTTTCATATCTAACAGGATCCAGGTGTTTATCCCAGGACCAGGGGGTCAGATAGAGGATGTTTCCCCATCCTCTCGTTATCAACTCGTCCTCGAGAACGCTTGAAAGATCTTGGGCGCAGCTCAAGTTCATCTCCAGTCGTCGGCTTCCGATATGTATGTCTTTTTTAGGTGCGGTGCTTTCTATATCGCTTATCCCCAAATCTTGAATAAATATATCGATCGAACCTAAATCATCAACTATCTGCTTAAATAAATGGGATGTCATTGGCCCATATTTTTTTTCAGGGTAAAGCTTCACGTTTTCCGCTTTTTCACGCATTGAGGCCTGAGTGCCGATATCTCTCCCCGGTCCCGAAACATGAATGGCGACTTTTGCATTCTTAGAAAAGAGAAAGGAGGAGATGGCACCTCCGAGCACGGTTCCCCCGTTAACGACCAGGACCTGTTTTCCTTTCAGAGACCCCGTATCTTCTATGGCTCTTGATTCAAGACCACTTCCTCTAATCAGACCAAAAAACACCAGATCAAGGATAGCCTTCTCCATTTCCAATTGTGTAAGGTGATTCCTCAAATCCCAACGCTTCAGCACCCAGGCGTCCGCCATGGACTTGATAAGGTTCGCAACTGCCCTGACATTAAAGTCCCGTAGTTGTTTTTTTTGAATACATTCCTCAAGGACCTGTTCGTACAGTCGCATATGAGAACCTTCCCTCTGAAGCAATTGTTTCAGGAAAGGTTTTTTCAAGACATGGCACTCCTGATAGATCAGGAGGATGGCATCGGCCCATTCGTACATGAGGTTGAACTCGGTGCGGACCATTCGCCTCAGTTTCTCCAAAGGATCATCAATATTCTTTATGCTGCGATGGAGGGCATCGGTTGCAAGCCTATCAAGGTATTCATGAAGGAGAAAAAAGATGTCCTCTTTAGTCCCAACGTAATCGTAGATGTTGCCGTGGCTTATACCAGCCTCTTCCGACAATTCCCTAAGGGTAGATTTATAAAAACCTTTTTTGGAGAATAACTTGATTGCGGCGAGAACAATCTGTTCCCGCCGTTTTTCTACTAATTCCTTACTTTTGACTGTGGTGGGTATCAGATTCATAACTAAAGAGATTGAGAATAGAATTAATTCCGACTGGCTGTTCAATTTCTGACTGTTCAGTTCCTACATGGACAAATGATCTTTGTCAAGAAAAATTTCTGCAATCCACGGCCGCCCCAACAGGCCCGGCGTTGCTCCTGCCAGCGAGTGATCCGACAGCACTATCGGCGGACTGGATGAGACGATATCGCCTTGACACAAACTCCCTTGTTACCATATTATTGCTCCGGGTAACACAGGATCCCACAAAAATATGTGTATTTGCCGGATTTGGGACACGCAAGGCAACTTCTCAAAAAATCAGAGGGCTTGCCATTTCCAACTACGTAGACTCAGGGGGTTCCTTTCCCGCTAAAGCGGGATCTGCGACTCAAGGGATATGAGAGGTAATGGCGTTTCATATTGCCAATTCCGTTCAGATGAAACCATCTGAAAAGGCGCAAAAGAGAAGTTCATTTATCACCCGCTTTGAGTCGACTTCAATGAGAATGCGCTATTCTAGTAGCCATCCGCCGTCAGCAAAGCTCCGAGGATATATATTCCTTTGTGAAGGAATTCCCTGAGATGGAGCTTTCGAGAGCACACAAGAGAATATCGGCATGAGAATACTGGTCGTTGAAGATGACAAAAAAATT
>CAZACO010000700.1:0-2778 GCA_964483185.1 uncultured Desulfobacteraceae bacterium | reverse complement strand
CCTTTTACTACATCACCGATCAACGAAGGCGGCAGGGCCAGGTAGAAAACATGATCGGCTGGGATATCCCACTTTTTATCCAGGCCCGAAAGTTTCTTGGCCATGTCTCCATAAACTTTCGATTCCCCCAGTTCGGCTCTGATAAAAGAGACATGCGATGCGAAATCATCCCAGGAATCCTTCTGCGCCGGTCCCCTGCGGGAAAAATTATCCACGCCCTTTCGCAGGCGGGCCCGGTAATCTTCTTCACTCATTTCTCCGTGGCCCACACCGAGGATTTCATATTTTCTGGGCATCCAGCCATCCAGGAAAAGATTGTAAAGGGCCGGCACCAGTTTACGCCAGGCCAGATCACCGCCGGCGCCGAAGATGACAAATACTGTGGGTTCGGGATGCAGACCGGTTTTCATTTTTTTTCCTTTCCGTCCATGGGGTGTGGAACGTCCCCTTGCTGTCGATTCGCTCATATCTATGAGCCCCGAAATAATCCCGCTGTGCCATGATGAGATTGGCAGGCAGCCGCTCACTGCGGTATCCGTCAAAATAGGAGAGAGACGCCATCAACCCGGGCGCCGGTATCCCCAGATGGGCCATGGTATAGACCACATCCCTGAGACTTGCCTGCCTGGCCGTCACGGCCTTGCCCAATGGGAAATCCAAAAGAAGGTTTTGAAGGTCGGGCTGAAGAGCAAAGGCTTTCCGGATATCTTCCAGCAACCGGGCCCTTATAATACAGCCCCCTCTCCAGATGGTAGCGACCGATTCGAGATTCAGCCGTGCGGTTGAAAACCCCCACGGAAAAACCGAGATCCCCCATGTTCAGGGCAAAATTGCGACCCATCACCCCGAGACCGAACAACCCGATGTCACACCCTTCGTCTTTCATGATTTTCCCCTTACGGCGAAACGTTGCGATCCCGTTTTTCCGCCAGCGTCTCCATCAATGCATCATAGGGCTTGTTGAATTTTTCGATCCCTTCCGCTTCCAGTTGCCTGGCAACTTCGTCCAGATCGATATCCAGCCGGGAAAGTTCCCGCAGTGCCTCTTCAGCTTCTGCCACACCCTGTTCCAGTCGCGCTGCAGGCGCTCCATGGTCCCTGCAGGCATCAAGCGTCTCCTTGGGCAGGGTGTTAATGGTCTCAGGCCCGATGAGGGGCTCGACGTATTTGATGTCAGAGTATTCAGGATTCTTGGTACCGGTACTGGCCCACAGAACACGCTGCGGTCGCGCCCCCTGCTCGGCCAGTCGGCGGAATCGTTCGCCGCCGGATATCTCTTTATAGATCTGATAGGCGACCTTGGCGCTGGCAACAGCCACCTGGCCGTGAATCCGTTTTGCCGTTTCCGCATTCGGGTCTTTGTTTTGGATCTTCTTTTCCAACATGGGGTCTACCAGGACATCGATCCGGCTTAGGAAAAAACTGGCCACCGAGGCAACCGTGGACAGGGATCCTCCACTTTCGATTCGTTTCTCAAGACCGGCGAGATAGGCCTCGGCCACCTCCCGGTGCCGGGGTAGACCAAAGAGAAGGGTCACATTGACATTGATCCCTTCGCTGATTAATGACGTGATACATGTCAACCCTTCCCGGGTAGCGGGCACCTTGATAAACACGTTCGGTCGATCCAGAGAAGACCAGAGTCGTCGGGCCTCCGACAGGGTGCCCTCCACGTCCCGGGCCAGATGGGGATTTACCTCCAGGCTCACAAATCCATGCCTGCCGTCGGATTGATCATAAAGGGGACGGAAGCAGTCTGCGGCGTCCTGAACATCTTTCACCGTCAGGATCTCGTAGATCTCTTCCGCGTTCTTTCCCTCCCTGGTAAGCGTCCGGATGTGGTCGATATAGTCCTCACTACCGGCAATGGCCTTTTTGAAAATACTGGGGTTGGAGGTTATCCCTCGAATACCATCTTCCGCCATGAGTTTTTGCAACTCACCGGAGTCAATCATCTTTCGGCGGATGAAGTCCAGCCAGATGCTCTGGCCCAATTCCCGAATCGCAAGCAGCGGATTTTTTTTCATGGCTTCCTCTCCTCTCTCGCCTACTTCTCGACCTTTCCACTCTACCAGCTCAACGGAAAACGCAAATGGGTTGGAGACCGTATTTCGTGAATGAAAACGTGGTATTTGTCCCGTGGGTAAAGTGGAGGCCGCCCATTCCGGATTTTAGATCGGTTTGAGACGATAAAACCTGAGGCTTATGGATTTTCAAGATGAGAAGCATTTTTCTTTGAGGATCTTTGACGCGTTGAAACACCCGGGGAAAATGATGGAGACGCACTTTGTCCTCTGTTTGAAGGAATGCTCTTCAATGGAAACTGAAAGTTGATATATTCGTAAAAAATTTCCGAGGCCGTTACTCCCCCGAAAGCCAGGGCCTAAAGGTAGCTGATTTTAATGGATTTCGACTTTTTTCCCTGAGACGGGCAATTCCGTCCGTCAATCCCTTGGCAGTAGTAAGATACAGCAACTTGGCAGAATGACTGATGACGGCCGTATTGTTGTACCAGCAGCTGCAAGTGCCGTCCTCAAAAATCCGCCTTCGCGCGTCATTAAAAGCATCTGAATTCCAGATAGTGTTGAAATCGGTATCTCGTACCGATCCCACGCAGACATGTTGTTCGAGACATGGGTATACGTTTCCCCAGGGATCAATCCGGACCATAAGCACACCCGCATAGCAGCGGTTTTGTGGAAAAGTACCGCTTTCCTGTAAACTCTTCAAGAGGGGTCTCACATATATTTCACGAGCCAGGGGGTGCCCATCCAATTG
>CAZACO010000699.1:0-2779 GCA_964483185.1 uncultured Desulfobacteraceae bacterium | reverse complement strand
GTGACCGATATCGGTTCCGGCCTTCTTTGTCATCTCAACGACCGTGACCTCCTTGATCCCCTTGTTTAGAAGTGCCGTTAAGGTGTCTATCGATTCCGCCCTGTTGGCCATGAGGAAATGGAGGACCTCGGGCGAAAGGGTCCCCTGATTGGCTAAATAAAGGGCTGTTTCCAGACCGACGGCATTTCCCCCTAAAACAACCACCCGTTGGCCTGCACCGGCACGCCCATCCAACAGATCCCATGCCTGTACCACATGCGGGCTGTCCATCCCGGGGATGTCCGGCAGAACCGGGCTGGCCCCGGAGGCCACCACCACCGCATCCGGGTCAAATTCTCGGATGAGCCGGAGATCCGCCTCCTTATCTAAGAGAATTTCCACATTCTGGGCCTTCAGGTTTTGGATCAGGTCCACGGCCACGGTTTCCATCTCTCCTCTGCCGGGGATCCTGCGGTTCAGGAGGAGTTGGCCGCCCAACCGGTCCGATTTTTCTATCAGCGTGACCCCGTGACCCCGCTCTGCGGCGGTACAGGCCGCTTTCATGCCGGCAGGGCCCCCGCCGATGACCAGGACCTTTTTCGGTCTGGGGGCGGGTTTGGGGCGTAACGCACCTTCTCTCCCGGCCTCTGGATTGACCAGACAGGCGGCCGGCCGTCCCTGGAAGATATTGTCAAAACATCCCTGATTGCACGCAACGCAGTGATAGATGAGATGCGATGTCCCGTTCTGAGACTTGTTGGGGAGATCCGGGTCGGCGATCAAGCCCCTGGCCATGGTCACCAGATCGGCCGAACCGTTGCGCAGGATCTCTTCGGCCGTGTGAGGGTCGTTGATCCGGTTGCTGGCCAGAACCGGGACCGAAACCATTGATTTAATGCCTTGGGCAAGGTAGACATACCCCTGGCGGGGGACGCACATGGTCAATTGGGGGATCCGGGTCTCGTGCCATCCGCCCGTGACGTTGAACAGATCGGCCCCCGCCTTTTCGGCCTGGGCGGCAAATATTCCGGCCTCACGGTTGGTATTGCCCCCTTCCATAAAGTCATTGCCCGCGATCCGCATAATGATCGGGTAGGGTGCGCCGACCGCCTTTCGCACCTTTGAGACGATCTCCAGGCCGAAACGCATCCGGTTCTCGAAAGAACCGCCATATCTGTCTTCACGCAGATTGGTCAAAGGCGACAGGAACTGGCTGATGAGATACCCTGCGCTCCCTAGGATTTCCACTGCATCAAAACCCGCATTTCGGGGTTCCTTTGCGTCCCCGATTACCTGAACTTCGGGGATCTCGGCCAATCTTAATGCCCTCGGGGTTTCGCCTGTCATCCTGGACCGGACGGCTGAGGATGAAAAGGGTTTCCGCCCTCCTATCATGGACGAGTGGGTATAGCGGCCCGCCTGGTAGAGCTGGGCCGCAATCTTGGCGCCGCACCCCTTGACGGCCCGGGTGAGCCGCTCAAGCCCCGGGATGTAGCGGTCGTCATTGATTGCGATCATACTCGGCATGCTCCCATATTCATCGATCGGACACCCGCCCACAATGATAAGTCCGACGCCCCCCTTTGCCCGCATGGCATAAAAGTCGATGAGGCGGTCTGTCACCACTCCTTCAGGGGTATATGCCAGATGCATGGCGGTCATGACGATCCGGTTTTTCAGCGTCATGGTGTTGATCGTTATCGGTGAAAACAGACACGGGAATTCCATTCTTTTCAACTCCTTTCAGGTGGTTCAGTACCCGTCATTTCCAGCGCGTCGCCCATATATTCCTTCATGCGGCGCCGTTTCCTCATCATGATCCTGATGGCTCCGTATATGGTAATCAGCGCAGCAAGGGCAAAAAGGATTTCATAGAGATGGTAACTCAGATAGGTGAACCAGGTCATCCGCTTTCTGAGGGCGCGCTGCCATCCCTTTTCCAGGTCGTCCAGAGAGACGGCGTATGATCCCAGAACAGCCTCCTTCACCGTTTCGCCCCCTTTCATCCTATCCAGGACCTTCATCACTCCCTCCCTGCCGGAGGTTCCGATGAGATAGTCGACAAAGCTCTTGCTCTCTTCGTAGGCCAGTATCAGGTCCTGATCGCGCCGGGGGAATCCCTTGGAAATGGAATCGAGGGGAATAAAGTGTCCCCTCAGGGCGGCCCTGTTCAGGAGGGAACGGCTCTGATCCAGTATGATATCGCCTGCGCCGTCGCTTGCCCATTGGGCAACCCCCTCGTCGAGCCAGCGGGGGATAAGCTCGCTCTTGATATGTTGATGAAGGAGGAGGTGACAGAGTTCATGTTTGAAGGTGTTTCTGAGGCTAAACGGATGGGTCTTCATTTTTGAATAATCGATCACAACGAGATCCTTTTGAGGGAGGGCGAAGGCAACGGTGAGGGGGCTGTCGACCCACTGCTGAAACTGGCTGCTTTCCCTGATGAGCAGTATGGACGGGGTCAGGCTCAAATCCCATCCAAAGATCTTTTCCAGTTCTCCCTTGACCTCCGGATAGATATGGACCAGTTCTCTTGCAACCGGTTCATGAGGCCTTTCAAACAGGACCCGGATGCCTTCCCCTTCAAGGAGATGGACCTCCCCCGCACAAAGCGGTCCCCCGAAAAGGATGAAGACGGACAGGAGAAAGAGGAGGGGGACATGTCGGATCGGAGATTGAAGATCGAAAATCGAAGATTTACGGCTTTGGTTTTTGGATCTGCGTGTCATGTCATTCAGGAGAAAGCCAAATAACCTTGAAAAGGGATCATGCATGCCCTAAGATGTCCACCATTGTCCCC
>CAZACO010000698.1:0-2781 GCA_964483185.1 uncultured Desulfobacteraceae bacterium | reverse complement strand
TGTCCCTAATTTATCGTAATAGTATCGTATGCATTCTCTTCGGTTGCCAAAACAAGGAATGTGAGAATCACGCAAGAAAGGGACAAGGGAATGCCGCCTGTCATGACACCTGTGGCAAACACGACACCAAGCAGTGTTGGTGCAGAACCTGTAGGGCCGGATACGAAAACAATGGTGGGGTCCAGCGGTTACCCAAACACTTTAAGAAACCATTTGGGCCAATGTCTATGCGGCGAATGACGCGGAGAATGTTGGGAGAGTAACTGGATCGTTTTGGATCGAGCTCATGCCAGGATAGTCCGATGAGCCGCACCGATATCTTTGGGACTATGAATATATTCCGGATCTTGAGAGCCGTGCACAAAAGGGTGCGCTAATAAGAGGGAAGTCTCGCACGGAAAAAACCTCTATTGAATGCACCCACCGGCACCGAGTGGCAATGAGATGATTCTGGGTGTGCTCATCCCGTGGTGCCGCATCCACAGGCTCACATAGAAAACAAGGCTACTCCCGAATTCGGGGAGAAAGGAGAGCAACGTGTCAAAGGTAAGGATAGCCCTGTGTCAGTTCGGCCTTCGAGAGGCTTATAGTTTTCAGGAAATGGAAAACCACTTGCAGGAACAATGTGAGATTGCTATCTCAAAGGACGTTGATCTCGTACTATTTCCCGAATATGTAACCCTCGGCCTGCTTGCAATGTTCGGCCCCGATCTGACCTGTAATGATCTTAATAAGGCCATGGTGGATTGCCTGGCTGCCTTCACCCCTACCTATGAGGCCTTATTTTCTCAAATGGCAAAGAACCATGGAGTGACCATCGTGGGCGGAAGCCATTGGGTCATGAAGGGAGAAGATGGTTTTGCCTATAACACGGCACACGTCTTTTTCCCCGATGGGCGAATCGGAAGACAGCGAAAAAATCATCTGTTCCCCGGTGAAACGGGCTGGGGGACTTCGACGTTTGATGGATTGGATGTCCTGGAGACCCCCAAGGTCAAAATTGGCATAATGACCTGCTACGATGCGGAGTTTCCTGAAGTGGCACGTCATTTCATGATACAGGGGGCAAAACTACTCTTGTGCCCATCAGCGACTTATACCGAGCGGGGATTTTATCGGGTCCGCAATTGCTGCGCGGCCCGCGCAGTTGAGAACCAGATTTTTGTGGCAGAGTGCCACGATGTGGGGGCTTTATCTGTACCTACTGATCTGCCCTTTACGGGTTTTGGGAGATCCTGTATCTTATGCCCGATCGATGACAGGACGATGGTCAGCAACGGGGTCTTGGCAGAGGCTGAAGCGGCCGACAGAGAGATGGTGGTAGTCGGAGAGATAGACCTTGAGGTCTTGGAGCAATCACGTCAGTCATCAGAAGCTACCATCTTAAAAGACCGTAGGCCTCAAACATACCGGGAATACTACCGGGTCTTTTAGACGTGCTTGCCTGGAGGTGCAACTCTGACCGGTGCTGCTTTGACCATACTGGCGCAACGAGTGCCTGAAAATGCCATATGCCTGATATCAGGTCTCGGGATTGAGTGATCAGGGTGGTTTTCGACATCCACAGATAGGGTGAGGGAAAACCGGATGTCTCTCTCACCGAGACGGCAGACCAACGGGTGCTGATCGTGAGGCCGGGGGCTCGCAAAGGCCGATCGAGGTGTCCACACTATTTTTCGAAGATCGACAAAAAAGGAAAGAAAGGAGAGAAGGGTATGTCCATTCTGGTTATAGGAGGCACCGGATTCATTGGCTCAAAAATAGTTAAGATGCTGGCGCAGCAGGGGGAAGAGGTGGTGGCAATGGATCTATTTCCAAACCTCGAAAGGGTGAAGGAAGTGAAAGACCAAATAAGCCTGGTGCGGGGTTCCATAACCAACATTGAAGGTATCATCGAAACCATCAAGAAACATCAGGTAACCAAGATAATCAATCTGGCTTACCATCTTGACTCCGAAAGCGATCAGTTTCCTCATGAAGCGATAAAGGTTAATGTCATGGGAACAAACAATGTTTTTGAGGCTGCACGTATCATGGGTATCAAGAGAGTGGTGTGGGCCAGTTCAATCGCTGTTTATGGAGATAAAAAGAGGGCCAAAGGTGTTCTGCAGGACGAGGATGCACCTTGCGTCCCCATAACCGTGTATGGGGCGGGCAAAAAGTTTACGGAGTTCATGATCCAATTTTATAATGCCAAATATGAGATGGATATCGTGGCCTTAAGGCCATCGGCTATTTATGGCACGGGTCGCTCTACCGGGGCGACTTCATGGCTCTCAGATTTCATTGACATGCCGGTAAAGGGGGAGGTGGCTCGGCTTCCGGCTTCACTCGATCAGACATTGAGTTGGTGCTATGTAGATGATACAGCTGCCGCATTTGTGGCCGCGTGTCAGCACAATGGAAGATGTCCTTCGGATATCTACATTATTGGGGGTTATACGGCCACGGTAGAGGAGGTAATGCAATTGGTGGCCAAAGAGATGCCTGATACCAGGGTAGAGTATGGTGATTGCTATATCTACTACCTGGATGTGCCGGACCATAGCAGAATTCGCAACGAGATAGGCTTTGAGCTCAAGTTCGACCTGGAAAAGGGGATAAGGGAACACATTTTGCGGGCCAGGGATCGCTTTAGGTAAGGATTTTGATGATGGGCAAGGCTTCTATTAGGCGTGGACGTATTGAATTGTCTAAAAAGTGCTAGTTTTAAGAAAGGATATAGCGCAGATACCTCAGAAACCCAAGGATGAAGTTCTTTGTGAGGCAGAGGCTAAAGGG